>CAYVYH010000001.1:0-60352 GCA_964455155.1 uncultured Cytophagales bacterium
TTAGACCTGCTTGGGGAGCTTGTCCAGCATCCCAAAGGCGGAGGTTGCTCCACCAAGTATCAGCCTAACTATACTTATAGCACTGTCCAAAACGAATGCGGTAGTCAATCGCCTAAAGCGTCTTATTGGGTGTTGATGACGCGGGACGTGATTGAAGATAGCAGAAACAGAGATTATGTATACCAGCAGGCCTTAGTTGCTCAGCATGCGACCCGCACGGAACTTCCGTATGAGTTACCTGGCGTACTAGAAGTAGCGACTGTTATCTTGTCGCACTACGTGCGTAGTGGAGAGCATCTGTATGCACCAAAGACTTACACGCGGTGCCAAGAGCTGGTAATGTGGTCTGGTGCTGGTTCTGCTGCTACGATTGGAGATTTTTCCTCTGAGGGACTAAGTGTCAGCCGCAGCGGCGATGACTGCGACAGCCACGGTGTGTCGTGTCTGCGGAAGTTTTAGCCACTTGGCCCTTTTAGCCTCCGTCGCTTGGCGTTTGATTTCGCTCGGGGCGTCCTACGCTCAGTCTATGGGGGACTTGTGCGGTGGGGCCAGTACCCACGCATGCCTTCCAAGGAGTGAAGCCTGGGGTCAATCGAGGAGCATGTTGGGTCAAAAGGGAAGGTGAACTCGAAGATGGCTACAAGCGTCATTACCTGATAGCGGCAGACACAGGTTCGGTCTTAGTAGTATAACACTACCCGCTGCCAACGCCTATGGGCACTTAGCTCCCACAATGGGGAGTCGGTAATCGAGTTGAACACTTCAAAATGATTTCCAAGAAGTGCTACGGAGGTGGTGCGCTTTTTACGCAAAGGCTTCATCAAATCATTTGGAGCGATTTCTAAATTCACTAGCCAAGTCAATTGACTTCATTTTGGGACCTCCAATCCAAGATGCTTGATTGCTCACATTGCCCCGGCTTTTTATGAAAACGTCGCCAGATCCGAGTAAAATCGCATCAATCAAGACATCGCGTCCCTTAATATAACTACTTTGATCTGGCATGCCACAATGAATGCTCTTGTCGATTAATTCATTATAAACTCTGCTCTCTGGGCTGTCATCTACAACACCCCGTGTACATTTTGAAGAGTCGAGCGCCAATCCTGATGTACTGACATCGGAACGTATGGAATCCGTGTAAACTGCGTTTACACCCGCATTTTTCATGTACTCCACAAATGGCTGCTCATCGGTTGCAATAAATGTAACAATGTCTTCAAGAGAACGTCCACTTGCTTCAATGAGGTCTTTGACTAGAGCTAAGCAAAATTCATAAGGCGGATGCTCAGGGTAGTCTTCACTGTCATACTTATGGCTGTATTTATCTGTGCCTCGATAATGTAGAGTGATCACGTACTTGTTGGCGAAATCGTGCTTACGTTTGAAGTCGTTAACCATTTCCTGTATGTGCGGTCTCAATTTGAAATATTGATTCCAGATACGGTGAAACTCTTGACTACGATGACTTGGATTGCTATTCAAAGAAGTGTCTAAAGAGGCCGCGTTGAAAATCTTGATAGAACCACCCCTCTTGTGTGGTGTTGTATGCTCAAGAGTGGATTTTTTAAACTCAGCTGGGGTGATCGATTTTACGTATGGGTTCCTGCTAATCCATCTTTTTTTCCAGTAACTCAAAGGTTGATTCGTTTGGTTGATCGGTTCGAAGTAATAGCTCAACCAATCATACTTGTTGTAGTAAGGATTTTCAGCTATAAAATGTGAACGATCCTCTTTATATAAGCCAGAATCTAGGCAAACTACTAGTTTGTGGCGCCCAGATTGTTCGCAAGCATACAATGCATGGTTGATGGTGTAAATGACATAATGAAAGCCAGCTTGGGGGTTAAAATTCTTTAGAACAACTGTTGGCGATCCAGAAGAATAGCTGTGGCTATATGCCATCAAGGCGGCTATAATGGTACTGAGTATTCCTAAAGCCGCGAACAGTACAATTTTCCTACGTACAGTACTCACCTTTTCATCTACAATGACAGCACCCGGCCGGTGGGCCAAGTTACCGAAGATTACGGCCGGATAATCGTGTGGGGGAGGGAGGCTCCTAGACTGCCTTTCGTTCTTCTTGCTATAAGTTAGGCAAAAAAGTGAATCATGCGATAAAGTCTGTGATTTGTTGCTAAGCACCTCATGTTAGCAAAGGTTTTTCTTAAATCTAATGCACAACTGAGGGGTATGTGACGTTGTACTTAAAAAACTTGGCATACGCAATTCCATGGTAGCGACTCCCTTATTCCGGCTTATGCGCAAACGGCCTTCTTCAACCGAATTTTGATGAACCACCTGGACAATATAGTAGCCATCTGCAGGAATGAGTTTGTGGGAGTTGGTTGCAACCAAGCGCATATGAAGTTGCCGTTTATTATCCGGAGTTGCGCAAATCAGTGCGCAACTGATTTCATAAGGATATCCCAGATAAGCATGCGCCTTTTCCACATCGCCTCCCAGCAAAAGCTGTCTGATTTTGGTAGCACTGATGGTGACTGTATCTATGGTTTGCGGAGATATTTCTTCGACAGCGAAATCATGATGCTGTCCTTCTTCTCGTAGCAAAGCAAGATCGCCTGCTCTACCTTTACCAAAATGATGATCGTAGCCGATTACCAGCTTTTTTACACCCACTTGTGCTACTAGTACTTGTTGAATAAAATTTTTAGCACTGAGTTGCGAGAAGGCTTTTGTAAACCGTATGCTTATGCAATGGTCAATACCCAACTTTTTCAATAGGCTTATCTTTTCTTCGGAAGTAGTTAGGAGGCGGATAGGCGCTGGGGCGAGCGGGGCAAGTACCAGATTTGGATGGGGCCAGAAAGTAATCACAACTGCCTCGCCACCTACTTCTTTCGCCTGGGCACATAGCCGCCGAAGCAATTGCTGGTGGCCCCAATGTACCCCATCAAAAGTACCCATGGAAACTACGGCATTGCTAAGTTTTTGAAATACTTCGATGCTTTCGTACACCCTCATGATGACTTATGTGCTTCTTGCTGAAGTCGATGCCCTGACCAGTCTTTCATATCGTAGGCATCTTCAAGTCCAAAGGGCCCGATACGTGTTCTACATAAGGATTTTAGGTAAGCACCTACACCAAGCTGTAGTCCGAAATCGCGTACGAGTCCTCGAATGTATGTGCCTTTCCCACAAGTCACTTCAAACTTGATGCTGGGGATCTCAATTGAGGTAATCACAAAGGAACGAATAAAAACTTGTCTAGGAGCTAGGACGATTGGTTGACCCTGCCGTGCTTTTTTGTAGGCTCTTACCCCACGGGTTTTAATGGCCGAATATACAGGAGGAATTTGGCTGGTATAGCCCAAAAAAGTAGGTGCCAACTCTCTGATTTCCGATTCTGTAAGGTCTGCATAAGATGTTTCGCTATCAAAGTCTGTCTCTAGGTCTATGGAAGGCGTTGTCCTCCCAAGGACCATTTCTCCAGTATATACCTTTTCCAAGCCCTGGTAATAACTGATGTCTTTTGTCTTTTTACCCGTACAAACGAGCAATACTCCCGTAGCCAAAGGGTCTAGTGTGCCTGCGTGTCCTATCTTCTTGACAGCCAAAAGTGAACGTAACTTCTTGATGATATCGAAGGAAGTCCAAAGAGGGGGTTTGTTAAATGTTAAAACAGCACCTTCCTCAATATGATGATGCTCATAAGGGAGTGGGTAGGGATGTAGGATAGCCATAAGACACTGAATAAAATTGGTCAGAAGTACTTGCTTTTGCACATGATTTTGAAGGAAGTTAGTAATCGTGTGAGGCACTACCACTGTTTGCTTTGATACAAAGAAAGTGAAGTCTGATTCAACACCGAGATCCCTTGCAGTGAAGTAACTAGTAGGGGATTTTCCCAAAAGGGGAGCAGGCTATCACGGCGGTTCAAACTAGTATAAATCGTCCAATGACATATTCAAATACTTACTAATCGCCCGGTAAGTGCTCATAAAACTGATGAGCACACCCAGTGCAAGGATAAAGCCCAGTAGCATAAAAACCTGGAGAGGCTCTTGTAGTTTAACAAGTGACTCTATTTGCTTATTAGCAATGCACAATAACAAGACCAGCAAAGTGTCAGCGATTGTGCCGGCCATTAAGCCAGTAAGGAGTGCTCTTGTGAGGAAAGGTCTTCTAATAAAAGCAGCAGTAGCGCCTACAAGCTGCATACTTCTAACTAAAAAACGTTGGGAATAGACAGCCAACCTGATAGTACTGTTGATCAGTACGCTGACCACCACCAGTAGGATGGTAGAAAAAACGACTAGTACAATGCCCAACTTGGCTATATTTTCGTTGATAGAAGTTACTAGACTTTCCACATAATCTACCTCAAAAACGCCACTCATGGCTTCTAATTCGCGTTTGATCGCTTGGAGCTTTTTCTTACTCTGATGGCTAGGGGCAATACTGACTATATAAGTATCTCTCAAGGGATTTTCATCTAACACTTGCAAAAAGTCTTCCCCAGTTGCTTTGATAAACTCTTGCGCAGCGTCTTCTTTAGCAAGGAATTTGAGTTGGGCATGGCCATCCTTCTTTAAGACAAAATCTTTTTTGCTTAGCAGCTGACTGATTCGTACACTTTCTTCCTCTGGGATATTTTTGTGTAGATAAACCTGAATCTTCACATGCTCTTTGATCATGTCTGTGAGTTTGGCCGCATGCAACATCAGAAAACCAAACAGCCCTACGACCAACAAAGCTAGTATGGTGCTAAAGACCACACTGATGATAGGATAACTGCCTAGCTCGCTTTTTCCTTTGCGTTGGTAACGCCTCATGATCGGTTTCAATTTACGAGTGCCTCGTCCTGCTTGCAGTGACTGATTGCTTAATCAAAAAATGACCAGCTTATACCGATGTCGAATGCTTTCTTTTGCCCAGGATAAAATGGTGTCACAAAATAGCCTCGAGGGTTTGCTGGGAGCCAGGATTCGTTACAGTGGCTGAACTTAAGGAAAGCGATGAAATTCTGGATCCTGAAGTCAAGAAAAAGGTCGATGATGGGATAACTGTATACGGTGAACGTATCTTGATGATAAAATTGCTGTGTGACCGGGTCATAACCATCTGCCTTGTACGAAGACTTCCAGTGTACGTCTACGCCTGCCTCAAAGGTGCCGTTGCCTGCGGTAGTTGTGTTGGTGTAATACAGTTTGGAGTTGATCAGGAAATCAGGAACGCTGAAAATCTCAGTGCTATTTCCTAATGTTCTAGCAGCAGTAAGTTCGCTACACCAGCGTACGTGCGCCCCAAAGGCCAATTCTAGGTCGGCACCCAGCGTTATCATGTTGACATCCTTTTTGATTTGTCTGGGCTCAGCAATTGTTATAACCTTCCGATTGGAAGCACGGTTGGAGCTCTGAACTTTGTATTCAAAGAAGATAGGGCTATTGATTCTCGTTAAACTTACGCTTGGTTTTAATTGTACATGATCATTTGCTAGCCGCAAACCACCGCTGATCTGTGTGGCTGTGGGGGGAGAGAATACGTTGCTCCAGTTGCGATGATAGCCGTGATATCGCTGTGCCAAGAAAGAAGGCTCGTGTTTGATGTGCTCACACGATAGGTCAAACTTAGCTCCCTTATAAGCCGCACGAGCTTTGTGGCCTCCTTGTAGCAAGTATTCTGCGCACAGATGTAGCGAAGATGGACTGCCTTTCAGGTCATACCTGGTGTATAAGCCTGCGTAGTGTTCCTGTAGGTCTTTGTTATCTGCCTCTTTTGATGGTCTGCATTCAATTTTTTTGTGACGATAATAACCACTGTAAAACCAACCTCGCCATTCTCCTTTTACTCCCAGCGTATTTTGGACGTTCCACACGGCCGTTGTCGACTCAATGTGACCATCTGACGCCTCACCCCCCAGGAATATGGCAGCTTCTTGAGGTAGTGGGTCTACTTCAAACTGGTATGTCTCTTTCCGAATTTCTAACTCGTGGTACGACCAAAGTCGTTCGGACAACGCTAACTGATGGTACAAATGGAAGCGTTTTCTGGCGTCACTGCTTTCTAGCTTATCCTTCAGGTTGATAGGGATCAGTTGGTTAACCATGCTGTGATACCAGAGCTCATACTCAGCGTTTTTTTTTCTACGTGTGCGGTATTTTCGAGTGTAAATCCCCCCAGTCTCTCGTACACGGTGTTTCGCAGTCAAGAAATGCGCCAATAACTGATACTGTTCGTTTGGGGTCTTGTAGTGCGTGAAAAAATCCATTCCATAAGAGATGACATGCTTATCTCCGCGTCTGCTGGGTAACCACTCCTTATCCGTCATCATGTTTCGGAAGTTGGCTCCTATGTTCCAGTTGGGCGTTACGTTGCGACTGTGGCATATATCAGCATAGAAACTTCCAAAACGAGCCAGCATGACATACATCTTAGAGTAGGGCGATTTAGTATCGTAGTACCTAAACTGACAAGGACTCCTAAAGTAAGTGTCATAAGCATGAAAGCCTGATGTAAATCCTATGTCGTCAGGCATGACATAAAAAATGGGCTTGGTGGCTGTCCCATTGTTTCCCAAGTTTTGGAGCTTGTTACCATACCGTTGCACAAAGGTAAAGCGATGTATATCACTGATGCTCGCGTCTTCCGCTACGGCTTTGTACCCTCCCTGGTTATATTGGATATTTTCTTGCGTTGTGAATAGGGTGGTGGTAGCATTGTATACGCCTTGTGGTTGGTCGTCAAGATACTTGCTCTCCTGCGCCTGCGCGGGAGCCACGCTCATCGCAAGGATAACCCACCATATGTGTTTACGGAACTTCACGTCCAAAATTAGTGACAAAAATAATGTTTGCCTCATGTAACAGTGATAGCAGATTCTTTACAAATCTGGGAGTTATCTTTAGTGAGACTCTCGGCAGCGAAATTGCTAGCTTCGTCGGTCGATTTAATGGTGGTCACCCAAACCATCGACAGCATGGTCAAGATACGAGATATTGTAAGTTATGTGGAGCGGATCTTTCCTCCAGCGTATCAGGAGGATTATGACAATGTAGGCCTGGTGATTGGAGATTCCTCTGTTCCAGTCGAAGGTGTGCTCACTTGTTTGGATATTACAGAGCTAGTACTGTACGAGGCCAAAGAGAGAAATTGCAATCTCGTCATTGCGCATCATCCGATCATTTTCAGGCCTATCACCAGCTTAAATGGTAAGAACGATACAGAAAGATGTATCATATATGCCATCAGGCAGCAGATAGCCATTTACACGCTTCATACTAATCTCGATAACGTGGCCTGGGGGGGGAATCGAAAAATGGCACAGGCTTTAAGTCTTAATAACTTGTCTATTTTACTTCCTAAGCCAGGCACTCTGAGCCAACTGACCGCTTTTGTCCCCCATTCAGCTGCCGACCATGTACTTCAGGCCCTCTATGCAGAAGGCGCAGGTTGTATTAGTGATTATATTCACCATCATGTTGACACATTAGAAGTAGGTTTTAAAGAGCCTGCTGCAATGGTAAGCACGCATCCAGTAGTAGCCAAAAAGCTCGAAAAAACGGAAGAAAGTAGGGTAGAAGTAGTATTCCCTACACATCTGGAAACGTCTGTACTTCGAGCTTTACAGGCTACTCATCCCTGTAAAGAGGCAGTCTATTACGTGCATAAACTAAAGAACACAGATGTTGGGGTAGGTTCTGGCATGGTAGGGGAGCTCCCCCGATCCATGAGTAGCCAAGCATTCTTGAAGTATCTTAAAGAAAAAATGCAGTTGACTTGTGTGAGGCACACAGCTCCCATAGCGCGTCCTATCAGGCGTGTAGCTGTATGTGGTGGATCGGGAAGTTTTCTCGTCTATGCGGCCCTCCTCAAGCAAGCGGATGCGTTGGTAACTTCTGACATGAAGTATCATGATTTTTTCAAGGCCGAGGGCCAGATTCTCCTCGTTGATGTAGGTCACTATGAAAGTGAAGTAGGTACGAAAGCGCTGATCCATACACTACTGTCTGAAAAATTTGTTAACATTACGGTCTTTGAGTGTAGCACTGTAACCAATCCTGTGCACTACCTTTAACGAGACTAACGATTGTCAACCAAGTACATGGAGGAAACTATTGAAAGAAAGCTCGACGCTCTTCTCGACTTACAAGCTATTGACTGCGAGTTGGATAATATCGTCAAAATGAGGGGGATGCTTCCTAAAGAAGTAAAGAATTTAGAGAATGACTTAGCAAGTCTACAGACGCGTTCGATTGATATCCAGGAAGAGCTCTCTAACCTAGAGCAAGATATTGTCACCCAGCGAACGAAGATCAAGACAGTACAAGCCCTGGTTAAAAAATATGAAGAGCAGCAAATGGATGTGCGCAATAACAGGGAATATGATGCTATCACTAAGGAAATAGATCTGCAGAAATTAGAGATGCAGCTTGCAGAGAAAAAAAGTAGGAATGCCTACGAACAAATAGACAAGAAAAAGTTAGTACTGGAGCAATGCCAAAAAAGCATAAGTGACAATAAGCAGGCATTGACAGACAAGCAAGAGGCATTGCATGCGCTGACGGAAGAAAGCAAAGAAGAGGAACAAAAGTTACACGGACAGCGTATCAGGGTGATAAAAAATGTTGATGAACAGCTCTTACAATCATATGATCGAATTCGAGCAAATGTTAGCAATGGACTTGCCGTTGTTGTTGTCACAAGAGAAGCTTGTGGGGGCTGTTTCAGTAAAGTACCTCCCCAAAAACAGGCAGATGTTCAGGAGCGGAAAAGCATGATCATGTGTGAGCACTGTGGGAGGATTATTGCTGACGTCATTGTTGTAGAAGAACCAGAGGACGAGTAAGCAGAGGCTTTAGGTGTATCTTCCATGCTCATAGTAGCCGATTCTGTGGGGGCTACTTTTGCATGACCAAGGTCTCTTTGCTCTGCTAAGAGACCCTATAAGAGTATTTGTAAACTTGCTAGACCGGTCTATCATTGTCTGTTGGAGGGTGATGTTAAGCTTCGCTGCCAGGCTGGTTTCAGTTGCTGCCGCTCACACGTTGAATGCTGACTCCTTTTCGACTCCTGCGTTCTTTTTTTAGGCAATTCATGGTCGCTTGCCACGAAGGCACTCTCCCGATACACTACCAGAACTTTGCCTCGAGAGGGATCTTAGTCACAGACTTCTTCTACCGTGAATGTCTGTGTCAAGGATTACTGTTTTCTCTACGACCATATGCTTGCTACCTCAGTCCTGAGTCTACCATACCTCATAGTTTTTTCTTGCTACTCAGTAGATACGCTTGGTGCAACTTTACATTGGCATGTGTGCACCGACAAGAAGTCATGACCTCTGCCATGGATTACATGCAATTGTCCAGAATATGTAAGTACTAAAACAAAAAAATGTACATATAAATTTATTTGTACTGTTTACTAGGCGATAACCGTTTTGATAGTTCCCAAGAGACTACAGCGTGTCATCATTTTGAACAATTTTTACCCCATAGTGCAGCGTACTCATTTTGGGTTACACGCAGATTTCTCAGATTTTTACTTACTTCGTTCCACTTGTGTATGTATATGAGGATCCGGTGGTGTGGCTGCCAGTTTTTTCTGGGAAATGTGGTAAGGCTTATCCTGGTCTCAGCACACTGTGCTGAGACCAGGGTGCTCGGTGGGATCGGGTCCTGATCTAGTGATTCAACAGTCATTTACGTAAACGCATAAAGTCGTGCATCCAAGCCAACAGAAAAAATATTCATCAGAGGAGCTACAAACATTTGAAGCAATGATCGTCTTTAAACTGGAGAAAGCGAATGATGAGCTTAAGAACATTATGGAAGTCTTAGGCAGAAAAAAAGAAAACAGTGCCGATAAGAACATCAAAACGCTCGAGGATAGTGCCGAAGTAGCTGAGCAAGAAAGTCTGGGTCAACTGGCAGCTAGGCAAAGGAAATTTATTGCGGAGCTGGAGGCTGCTTTTTTGAGGATTAAGAATGGTACGTATGGTATTTGTATAGTGACAGGGGAGCTCATTGATAAAGAAAGGCTTAAAGTTGTTCCGCACACTAGACACTCCCTTGCTGCTAAACTCTCTGATACGCTTGTGGCTCGTTAGAAAATATTCAGAATATGTGGTGTGGTAGCTGATAGGATTAAACCAATAGCTATAAATTTTATCTAAAGCATGGTAGAGCGAGAGACACTTCCTGAATATATTCGGCTGAATAAATTTATTAGTAATGCGGGCGTATGTGCTAGAAGAGCGGCTGACATACTTATTCAGGCAGGACATGTTACCGTTAACGGGAAGAAGGTGAACACGTTGGGATATAAGGTTACTCCCCAGGATGTAGTCCACTACCGTAACCGAGCGTTAAAAATAGAGAAACACGTATACATTCTGCTCAATAAGCCCAAGAACTACATCACTACCACGAAGGACGAAAGAGGGAGAAGGACAGTCTTACAGCTTGTTCAACATGCTTGTCAGGAGCGAGTTTACCCGGTGGGTAGGCTTGACTATAACACGACTGGTCTACTGCTTTTGACTAATGATGGAGCATTCTCAAAAAAACTAGCCCACCCTGTTAGTAATATCAAGAAGCTCTATCATGTTGTACTCAATAAGCCGATTAGTCCGGTAGATTTCGAGAAAATAAAGAAGGGCATAGTACTGGAAGATGGTGTTGCACACGTAGACCAGCTGGAAATAGTGGGGCAAGATCGTAGTAGCATTGGTTTGGAAATACACATGGGTCGCAATAGAGTGATTAGGCGCATCTTCGAGTGTCTGCAGTATGAAGTAGTAAAACTAGACAGGGTCATGTATGCCCATCTCACTAAAAAGGATTTACCGCGTGGCAAATGGCGGTTTCTCACTCAGCAAGAGGTGAAATATTTTAACCTCTATTAACATTGAGGTAGCTAGTATAGCCATTTTATAGGCTGATACCTCGGTAGGTGTTGTCAGGGAACCATTTTCTGACGTGTCGTATTCTTGTCCACACAAACAAATAAAGTAGAGAATCCGAAGATGCTAACTGGCAAGTGTGCTGATATTAGATTTTGTATAAGCTCAGCCGCTTGCTTAGTCAGGGGACCTTTGTCGGAGAAAAATTGGGGCAGTACAGTGTTGTTTATGATATCGCAGATTCCTATTTACTAAAGCTACAAGTCACGGAGATTTCTTGTACGATAGACGTCCGATATGCTGCCATAAACTACCGACTAGCTCCGGTTTTGCAAGCGACTACTGTGCGCTGTACCCAACTCTCAATCGCAACAATCTGCAAGCAGGCAATGGCACGCTCGTTGCCTTTCCATGCTATAGGGCCGTTAGGGGCAGTTCCCTTTAATCGATTGATATTGTGCCACGGGAAGGAGAGCGTGGACTTACCCACGACAGTGATCTCAATTGGCAGATAAAAAAGTAGCGTTTTCTGAAAAGCTTATACGAAGCCCACACACGTTGGCTAATGTGATGCTTTGCGTTTATCTCTGTAGGTGATGATGTAGGTAGTTGCTACGATTATGATACTGCCTAGTATCGTGTAGAAGTTAGGAATCTCATTTAGAAACACAAATCCAATCAGGAAAGCAAATAGAAGCCTTGTATACTCAAATGGGGCCAGAAAAGAAGGACTTGTTTTTTTGATCGCTGTTAGATAGCAATAGTGAGCAGTGAGTCCTAATGCACCACCGGAAGCTAACAGCAATACGTCACGCCACGCCAGTACCTGCCAGTACGGATAACTGAGGCATCCAAAAATAGTAGTAAGCCCTATACTGGTATAGCTGATAATGGTAAGACTGCTGTCATGCTTAGATATAATTTTACTCATGATCGTACTACATCCCGCCAAGAAATTAGCTAGCAATGACGTGAGAATACCCATTTCCAGTACCATGGAACGCGGTTGAATAATGCACAAAGTCCCCGCATAACCAGCCAGAATACATAACCACTTAATGCCGTCTACCTTGTCTTTAAGGATGAGTATGGAAAGTACAGTCGTAAACAACGCACCGCTCATGCCTAACGACGTTGCCAGTGTGAGTGGCAGATGGCGATACGTGTAATAGGTACACAGCATAGCGCCTGCACTCAGTAAGATCCGCACGCCATGCAGTCCATACTGGTTACTTTTGAATACTTTTTGGGGACTACTCACGAGCAAGGGAATCGAAAATAAGAGTCCAAAAAAGTTCCTGACAAATACAACCAGCGTCGTAGGAATATCTGGCGTTAGTTCTTTCGTGATAGTCATAAGCACACTCATCAGAAGTGCGGCAAGGGTGGCAAGTAAAGCTCCCTGTACAGGAGGAGAAAATATAGTTTTGCTATGCATATCGTTGTTGCTATAACCCATTTCCCCACCCCTGATAAGGATTGTAGCCGTTGGTCCTCTTAACATAGTGGCCTGTGCCATTGTAAGGTCGCTTCTCGGGGTGCTTTTGGCAGGTTTTAGAGCAGGCTCCAGCGAGGCTTTCTGCACATGACGCACATATAGGCACGTGAATATTGCATGTAGGGTTAGCACAGTTCACCATCCGATCACAAGCGGTGTGGCATACATAGCAGTTGCTAATGACTGTTGGCTCTGCTTTATTGATTTGGGTAGCTAGGCGGTTGTCAAAGACATAGCACTGACCTTCAAAACCCTCACCGTTTGTCTCTAAACCATACTGAATGATGCCTCCGTGAAGTTGATAAACGTTTTCAAAACCTTTTTCTAGCAAAAAAGCACTAGCTTTCTCACACTTAACACCCCCTGTACAGTAAGCGACGATTTTTTTGTCTCTGTAGGGCAGTATCTGATCTACTTGACTAGTAAATTCTCTAAAGTGGTCAATATCCAGTGTCACCGCTCCTTTAAATTTCCCAAGCTTATGTTCGTACTTGGAGCGTACATCTAGTAGTACCACATCCTCATCTGTTTGTATGCGTCGCAGTGTTTGAGGGGTGATATATGGTCCGGCTTGTCGATTAGGGTTGATATGGGGTAGGCCAGCGTGGACAATTTCTGATTTTACCCTGACATGAAGTTTGTGAAAAACATGTCGATGATAAGTTGTCACCTTGAAGTGTGTGTGGGCAAAGCGCTTATCTGCCTTAAGGTCAAACATGTACTTTTTGCAAACTGATGCATGTCCAGAAATAGTTCCATTGATGCCTTCTGAAGCGATGATGATGCGCCCTCTCAGGCCATTTTCTAAGCAATAATAATGGTGCTTTTTTCTGAACTCCTCCGGTTCTTCAATGGGTGAGTAACAATAGTAGAGCAATATGTTGTAAGACTGTTGCATGGCTTCTGGAAAATTATTGTGAGACATTTTCTCCTAGAATGACGACCCGTCGCCGCATGAGTACTAATGTAGCCTTTTCAGCGGTCTCGTTTCACCAAGTTTCATAAGCCAAATAGCGCTTGACTCAATATGCTGAGCTTGTGCCGCTTTTTTGAACCTTTTGATGGGTTCATCCAGAGGCTCATCGGATAGATTAAGCGTGCCCCAATGCATGCCAATCATATTTTTTGCATTGACATCCTGCGCAATTTGTATTGCTTGTTCTGGATTTGCGTGATACTGTACTAATAGTTTCTCAGGTGCGTAGGCACCAATTCCGACGATAGCTAGATCACAGTTACCTAAATTTGACTTGATCTCTTTAAAAATTTGGGGATGATAGGCAGTATCCCCCGAAAAGTAAATGTCGAAAGCTTTTGATTTGACCCCAAAACCGCACCATAGTGTCTTGTTTTTATCGAATAAAGACCTTCCCGAGTTGTGTATGGCGGGTAAGCAAAGAACGGCTATCTCTTGATGGTTGGCTTCTTCATACCACCGCATCTCTTGCACTTCTGTAAAACCACATTGCTGAAAATATGTGGCTAATCCTAACGGACAAAAGATTTGTACTTTGGCACCGAATTTCTCTCTAATGCGTTTCAAGCTTTTGATATCTAGATGGTCATAGTGGTTATGACTGCAAACAATGACGTCTAGCTGAGGGAGGTCTTTTACGTTGATAGTGGGAGGAATGTATCTTTTTGGTCCGAAACCAAATCTTCCGGCTGTATCAGCAAAAAAGGGGTCTGTTAGGATACAAGTTTGGCCTACCTTGATGAAAAAAGTAGCATGTCCGATCCACGTGATGGAATCTGATTGTTGCCACTGAAGAAGTCCCCTCAGTGCATCGTCTCTGTTGAGGGCATACTCCCGCAGTATGTCTTTCTTGCTACTCCCGAACCCAACAATTCTCCTCGTGAGGAATAAGATCCAGTCCGTAGGCGAATTTTTGACAATTGTGGATCCCGCTGGATTTTTGAAATCGTGTGTTCCTGTGTAAGTACGCATGTGTATGCAAGCGCTTGTAATAAGTAAGGAAGCAAAGATTAAGTATCTCAACATGACGGAATTTGAAAACAATGGATCTAGTATGATTTAGGTACACATTTCACTAGGCGTATGAACTCACTTGCGTTCTGTAGGTACTGCCGGATTGCCCAGTACGGTTGCTCCTGCCTTAACGTTTGTCAGTACCACTGCTCCCGCACCGATGCTTGCTGCTTCCCCTACTATCACGCCTGCAACGATGGTAGCGCCTGCACCGACGAAGACACCTTTGTCGAGCTGGGTCCCTGCACCTATTATGCTACCTGCTCCTATTTGCACAAATTCTCTAATCACCGCATCATGCTCAACGGTTACTCGGGTATGAAGGATACAATGGCTGTCGACCGAAGCGCCAGCACCTAAGCTAACGCTGGTATTGATGAGGTTGCCATGACCGAGCACTGCTGATGTAGCAATGATTGCTGAAGGGTGAATGGCATTAACGGGAGTCTTCCGGCGCTTATGGAGCATGGCTACCAAGCGTTGCCGCGTGGCTTGTTGCTCCATCGCAACAAATACATCACATTGCTCTCCGATAAGATCCAGGTACTGCTCTTCCGTTGTGTTGCCTAGCACAGGGACGCCGTCGATTATTTGACCCTGGAGTGCCTGGTCATCGTCTAGAAAGCCATACACGACGACATTGCTTTTCTGAAAAATCTCTAGAACAACCCTCCCCAAACTATGCGCGCCCAAAATGATAACGGGATCTCCCATGCTACTTAATTAAGGCCTCTAATTTACCGGGATAGGCGTACACTAACAAGCTGAGAGACAGCATCAAGTATTGACCTTATGCGTCTCTTTTTGACGCATAAGGTCGATACTTGGCTAGCAATACTAGACTTGCGTATTTCTCTGTCTTACTCGATAGCGTATGCCTGCTTTTTACTTACCGGTTTGATGAATCAGCATCCTAAAAAATTATTAGCTTGTAGTGTCTAGTATTACGGTAGATGTTAGAGTAACATTGACCTAATATCTATTCTTTAAGGCTCTTGTGATTATTATGTCTGTTCTCCACTATGTAGAAGAAGTTTACCAGAACCTTCGACAGCACAAGCTCAGGAGTGTGCTAACCGGATTTGGGGTTGCGTGGGGTATCTTTATTCTGGTCATTTTGCTGGGTGCAGGGGAAGGATTCTATCATGGTACGTTCCGAAAATTCGCAGGGTATGCCAAAAACAGTGTTTGGTTTTGGGGTGGACAACGTGTTTCAGGACACCGAGTGCTGTTTTCAGCACCGTTACTGAACACAATGCAACACAAAATAGAAGGTATTCAGTACGCCACGCCAGTAGCTAGGCCATATAGGCCGGTATTAGTCAGCTATTTAGAGGAAGAATATAACCAAGCAGCTGTACAAGGTGTGAGTGCTAGTTATGCTCAAGTGAGTCAATTGGTGTTACAAAAAGGCCGATTTTTGAGTAATCGCGATGAAATCAATGCCAGGCTAGTATGTGTTGTTGGGCATGATATACAGCGTATTCTCTTCAAGAGGAAGGACCCCATAGGCCAATTTTTGAGTGTGGGTGGCGTGTACTTTCAGGTAGTGGGTACGTTGGATAGAGATGCTGCTACCAATCGTCGAGAGCAGAAATCTGTCTTTATACCGTTTCAAACGTTCTGTGAGACGTTTAACCAGAGTGCCGAATGCGATGAATTCAGACTAGCACTTTATCCAGGGGCCATTTCCCAGACTGTAGAGCAAGAAGTACGTGCCCATTTGGCGCGGCAGCTTCGTTTCGAGCAGTCGAATGAAAAAGCACTTTATGCCTTTAACTTTGGGAAGGAGACTGAAAAGTTCAACACGCTTTTTCATGGCATCCGCTTATTCCTTTGGGCTGTTGGTGTATGTCTGTTACTCAGTGGTGTTGTGGGTGTTGGCAACATGATGCTAGTACAAGTCAAGGATAGAACGCAAGAAATCGGTATCAGAAGAGTATTAGGAGCCAGCGCCAGGGAAATTCTGGTCATGATTTTATCGGAATCAATTTTCATTAGCTTGACTGCGGGTGTTGTGGGCATGGTAGCGGGTGTGGGGGCTATTTACTTATTAAACAGGGTGCTAGACTATATAGATTCAACTCAGAGTTTGCTAATGGCACACCTAGTGTTCAAGTTTTCCACAGCCGTAGTAGCCTTACTACTCTTGATTATTGCGGGCGCTGTTGCTGGGATCATGCCCGCCAAGAGAGCGATCAACATCTTACCCATCAATGCACTAAATACAGAATAAAACACCATGCGTCGTAGCACCAAGATACTTATCGGAGTTTTCCTGCTAGGGAGTAGTACAGGTATAGCTGTTTGGTTGTGGCAAGCTAGTAAGCGATCGAGGATGTCCGCTGCTATCAAAACCGGAGTACCTGTCAAGATGGATATTACCGATAAAAGAGTGATCTCAGGCAGTATAGTTCCTTGCAGGGAGGTTGTGCTCACCACCGAGGTGTCGGGTACGATCGACAAGCTTTTTGTCTCAATAGGAGATCAAGTAAGCCAAGGACAGGCAATTGCTCGGGTCAAGGTGCTCCCTAAATCCAATGATGTTGAAAGAGCTAAAAAGGGACTACATATTGCCCAAATCACGCAGAGGCAAGCAAAAGAAAAATATCAAAGAAGCAAACAGTTGTTTGAAAAACAATTGTTGTCCCCAGAACAATATGAGGCAGCCGTTAGAGCATGGGAAGTGGCATTTGAAGAGGCTGATTATGCCCAAAAGGCACTTAATCTTGTGCTCGAGGGTCACATTGCAGGTGCCCGGGGAGCCTCTAATGTGATTCAATCTACCATAGCAGGTGTCGTGTCGGAGCTGCCCTACCAAGAAGGCAATGTGGTGGTAGAGCGTGGTAACTCTAAGGAGGGAAGTCCTATCGCTACTATTGCCGATACGAGTGTCCTACTCTTTCAGGGAAAAGTAGGGGAAATGGATGTAGTCCATTTGTATCAAGGCATGCACTTTGAAGTGTCTTTGATGGCGATGAAAGGCAAAAAATTCCCAACGACCTTGACGAAGGTCTCACCTAAAGCGCTGGAATCTAGGGGTGAGGGAAGCGTAAAATTTGCCGTAGAAGGTACCGTACAATTGGACCATCAGGACAGAGCAAATATTAGGGCTGGTTACACAGCCACGGCAGACATCATCCTCGCCAAAGTGTCCGACGTCCTTGCTATTGAAGAGGCGTGGGTTCATCAAGATAATGCCAGCATGCTGGCACCTATGACTTTAGAGGTGGCCCAAGGAGATAGTGCCTTTTTCGTATGGACACATGAGCATAATAAAAAAGTGAAGAAATATGTTGAGCTAGGTATCTCCGACGGTATCTATGTAGAGGTCAAAAAAGGCTTGACGGCTAACGACAGGATAATCATAGCAGATGATTCGCATTGATCACCTTTCTAAATACTATCGGCTTGGAGATAGGAAGCTACAAGTTCTCAAGCATATTAACCTACATGTACAACCGGGGGAGTTGGTGGCCCTTATGGGGCAATCTGGAGCCGGTAAGTCAACGCTGCTAAATATCATAGGCATCTTAGACACCTACAATGAGGGTAGTTATTATCTGCAAGGTAATCTGATTCAAGGGTTCGCAGAAAAAGAAAATGCACAATACAGGAATAAGCTCATCGGCTTTGTTTTCCAGCGCTTCTATCTTATTCCCTCCAAAACAGCGCTTTACAACGTAGCACTTCCATTGTATTATCGGGGTGTCGGCAAGCAGGAACGGCTCGAAAAAGCTTTGATCATGCTCGAACGTGTAGGATTACAAGATTATCAAACACACCTTCCCAATGAGCTTTCGGGAGGTCAACAGCAGCGTGTGGCCATTGCCAGGGCACTGATTACAGATCCTCCTTTGATTTTGGCTGATGAACCTACAGGTGCCTTAGACAGTAAAACGTCCCAGGAAATCATGCTGTTACTCAAAGATTTACATCAAGCAGGCAAGACTATTGTCGTGGTGACACACAATGCTGAGGTAACGGCACTTTGTAGTAGAACCATAGTCATGAGAGACGGACGCATCCTTGAATGATAGTTGGAGATTTTTTTCTTGGTGCGATCCCCGTGAGTATTATTGGCGATAGCGTTGCTGCCTCCCTCTAGTGCTCCCATGATAGTGAGACTTTTGCATGGGGGGATTTACGCATTAGGGCACATCTCAATAACTCGATGCTGTTGCCCATTGCTTCATGGACACGTGCCGCCCTCGAATGTTCCTTAAAAAAAGGGATAAGCCAGCGTGATTGTAAGGAAGTTTTTCTCGGCAACCATAACAGTGCTTATTAAGATGATTCTATGCCATGAAGAGATCTCAAGGCGGCTACTGGTGCTGCCTGTCACTTGGCTTTGAATACGCGTACATTGGCATGCAAATCGAAGAATTGTTTTTATAAACAGTCTATAGATTTGAAGAGCTTTTAAAATATTTACTGTGAATTATGTATGACCATCTTAAGGATACAATAAAGGGGATGGCGAAGGCGCAGCGTGCTACACTCATTAATATTAGGAGGCACCTTCATATGCATCCGGAACTTTCTTTCCAAGAGTTTAAGACGGCCAAGTTCATCGCCCAAACCTTGAACGCATACAACATTGCTTGTCAAGAGGGAGTTGCTAAGACAGGCTTGGTAGCTTTGATTAAAGGAAGAAATCCAGACAAAGCCACGGTAGCACTGAGAGCAGACATAGATGCACTGCCCATTGATGAGGCCAACAACGTCCCCTACAAGTCACAAAACGTAGGGGTAATGCATGCCTGTGGCCACGATGTGCACACTGCTTCTCTGATTGGGGTTGCGCAGCTATTGGGGGGTCTTAAAGAAGCATTTGAAGGCACAATCAAGCTTATTTTTCAACCAGCAGAAGAAAAAAATCCAGGAGGAGCCCTCTCCATGATTCAAGAAGGCGTACTAGAGTGCCCTAGGCCTATGAGCATCATGGGACAGCATGTAGATCCCAGTATTCCTGTGGGTAAGGTGGGTTTTGTGCAAGGTATCATGCTGGGCAGTTCAGATGAGATTTACATTACTGTCAAAGGAAAGGGGGGACATGCTGCTTCTCCGCAATATGCTGTAGACCCCATCCTTATTGCCTCTCATATTATTATAGCACTACAGCAGCTCGTTAGCAGATTCTGCAATCCTACGGTTTCTTCTGTACTTTCCCTTTGTCAAATAAGTTCCGGTGCAACCACTAATTTTATTCCAGAAACAGTACAAATAGCTGGTACATTCCGTACCGCAGATGAACGGTGGCGTGAAGAAGCACATCAGAAGATGGTTAAGATAGCTTGCGGAGTTGCTGATGCAATGGGAGGTCGTTGCGAGCTGGATATTAACCGGGGCTATCCTTGTCTGAGCAATGACTCAGCGTTGACTCAAAGAAATATAGAAGCTGCTAGAGCCTTTTTAGGTACTGCTCAAGTAGTTGACGTCGAACGGCGCATGTGGGCCGAAGATTTTGCGTATTACGCCCAAAAAGTCCCTGCTTGTTTTTATTACCTTGGTGTGCAAAACAGTGCGCGGTTCGGGAATGTCCATATACACACCCCTACCTTCAATGTGGACGAAGCAGCGCTAGAATTAGGCTCAGGACTCATGGCGTGGTTGGCATTAAAGGAACTGGAAGTGTGCGGACGTATTAGCAGCCAGTGAGGCTCAAATCTTGTACAAGTAATGCGTGCTTAGGGGGCTTGCTGGCTGGGCCTGCCTGTAATGGCCATCGAACGAGTCGAAGCTTACATATCTATCGTTGAACATGAGACATCCAGGGGACACTGCATCAGGTACTTGGGGATAATTCGAAGTGTAATCTTGCCCCCCTTGCTGCGCCGACTAGTAGGCTGTGGGGTATTGATTCATTGACTACTATTGCTTTTGGCCCCGCTACAAGCACGATTGCTGGATAGTTATGCGCTCTATTTGGCTCAGAATACGTAAATTTAGCCTTTCCCACCACCAAAAAAGCAAGTATGGCTACAGAAGCACAGGGAAATATTATCCCTATCAACATAGAAGATGAGATGAGGGGAGCCTACATCGACTATTCGATGTCGGTCATTATTGCTAGAGCGTTGCCCGATGTACGTGATGGCCTTAAACCTGTGCACAGAAGGGTTTTGTATGGCATGCACGACCTAGGACTGAGTGCTAACAAACCTTTTAAGAAAGCGGCCAGGATTGTGGGGGAAGTATTGGGTAAATACCACCCGCACGGAGATAGTTCTGTCTACGATGCCATGGTCAGGATGGCGCAAGAGTGGTCGTTGCGTTACCCCTTGGTTGGAGGACAGGGCAACTTTGGTTCTATAGATGGAGATGCGCCGGCAGCTATGCGTTATACAGAGGTACGTCTGGCACGCCCGGCTGAAGAGTTATTGATGGATCTTGGTAAGGACACGGTCGACTTCCGTCCTAACTTTGATGATTCATTGCAAGAACCCGTAGTCTTGCCCGCCAAGCTTCCTAACCTACTCATCAATGGCTCTTCGGGTATTGCTGTAGGAATGGCTACCAACATGCCTCCACACAATCTCAGAGAGGTTGTTAGTGGTATCATCGCCTATATTGATGACAACAATATTACCATCGAGGGATTAATGCAGCACATTACGGGACCTGACTTCCCTACTGGTGGCATTATCTGTGGCTATCGAGGTATCAAAGAAGCTTATGAGACGGGTAGGGGCAGGGTGGTGGTGAGAGCTCAAACAGATATCGAAACGGCTAGTTCAGGCAAGCAACAAATTGTTGTGACCTCCATTCCCTATATGGTCAATAAATCGATGATGATTGAGAAGACTGCTCAACTCATTAATGAGAAAAAGATAGAGGGAATTTCAGACATCAGAGATGAGTCGGATAAGGATGGGTTGCGTGTAGTATATGAACTGAAAAGGGATGCACTGGCTAATGTGGTACTCAATAATCTATATCAACAAACCGCACTGCAGACTTCTTTTGGAGTGAACAATGTTGCGTTGGTAGCAGGTAGGCCGCAACTACTCAATCTCAAAGAGCTCATCCAGCATTTTGTATCGCATCGGCATGAGGTGCTTACCCGGAAAACGCAGTATGAGCTCAAACAAGCAGAGAAGAGGTTACACATCTTGGCAGGGTACTTGATCGCGCTAGATAATTTAGATCGTGTTATTGCGCTAATTCGCTCTTCGGAAGACCCCGAAAAAGCCAAAGAAGGTCTGATACAAGGTTATAACCTTAGTGAAATACAAGCGAGAGCTATTCTGGATATGCGCCTACAGCGTCTCACCGGCCTGGAGCGGGACAAGGTTGCTAATGAGCATGAGAAAGTACAACAGCTTATCGAACAGTTTCAAGCCATTCTAGCTGATAGAGCACTACGCATGCAACTGATCAAAGAGGAATTAGAAAACATGAGAGAGCTTTATGGCGACGATCGCAGAACAACCATTGAACACGACGTTGATGAGCTAACTATTGAAGACATGATGCCTGATGAGGAGATGGTTATTACTATCTCTAACGAAGGCTACATCAAAAGGACACCGCTAGCAGACTACAGAACACAGGGGAGGGGAGGTGTAGGGGCACGTGGTGCTACGACCAAGCAGGACGATTTTACCGCACATTTATTTGTAGCCTCTTTGCACAATTACCTACTTATCTTTACGGAGTTTGGACAGGTGTACTGGAAGAGGGTTTATACAATTCCAGAAGGCAGTAAGACGGCCAAAGGCCGGGCTATTCAGAACCTGATTAACATAGCGCCAGGTGATCAGGTGAAAAGTATCATCAAAGTCAGGAGCCTAGAGGATACGGATTATGTAGAAAATCACTATGTGACCATGTGTACCGAGCAAGGTACTATCAAAAAAACCCCTCTGGCTGCTTATGCCAAGCCACGTGTCAATGGCATCTATGCTATTCGTATCAATGCAGGCGATAGGTTACTTGAGGCAAAGCTCACCGATGGGAATAGCCATATTATTATGGCCCTGAAATCAGGCAGGGCTATTCGCTTTCATGAGCAGGACGTACGGCCTATGGGTAGGGTAGCTGCAGGTGTGAGGGGTATTACGCTAGCTGGTGACGAGGATCGGGTGGTAGGATTGGTAAGTATCCATCAAGCCCAGGATGATCTGTTGGTAGTATCTGAGAGAGGCTTTGGCAAGCGTTCTGCCATAGAGGACTATCGCATTACCAAACGCGGGGGAAGGGGTATCAAGACACTGCAAGTCACAGAAAAAACGGGCGCGTTGGTGGACATCAAGGCAGTGAAAGATACAGACGAGCTTATGATTATTAACCAGTCAGGGATTACCATTCGCATCGCTGTAGCAACCTTGCGTGTGATGGGCCGGGCTACACAGGGAGTGCGCTTGATTCGGTTGGAGAAAGGAGATATAATTTCCTCGGTAGCCAAAGTAGAGAACAGTGATCTTACTACCTGATTAGGTATTTTTCTGATATTTCGTGTATTTCCGTGGTATCAACTTTGGGACTGCACGTGCTGTGCCTCACGGCATGTATAGGCCTTTGACAGCGGTCTCATGTCTAAATACCGATATTGTAGTCTCTCAACGCGTCGTTGAGAGAAACTTTGCGTTCAGTTTTGTCGGTTCTTTGGCCGATAATCAAGGCACAGGGTACATGGTAGCGGCCTGCAGGGAATTGTTTGGGTAGTGTCCCTGGTATTACTAAGGACCTTTCGGGGATGTAGCCTCGATATTCTTTAGGGCTATCTTTTTGAGTGACATCAATAATTCTTGTGCTAGCCGTTAGCGTTACGTTAGCCCCAATCACTGCTTCTCGCTGCACATGCATTCCCTCCACAATCGAACATCGAGAACCAATAAATACACCATCTTCGATGATGACTGGTGTTGCTTGAACAGGCTCTAAAACACCACCTATAGTAGTGCCCGCACTGACATGGATATGCTTACCTAACTGGGCACAGCTTCCTACTACCGCGCCTATATCTACCATGGTACCTTCATCGATGTAGGCCCCGATATTTACATAAGAAGCCATAAGTATGACACCACGCTGTAGAAAAGAGCCATACCTGGCCGCTGCAGGAGGTACTACCCGCACATCTAGGTCTTTAAAGTTTTGCTTTAGCGGAATCTTATCATAAAAGACTAGCGGGCCTGCCGTATGTACTTCCATATTTCGAATTAGAAAGTACAGAACTACTGCTTTCTTAGCCCAGTCATTGACTTGCCAACCTATTTTGCTGGGCGTAGCCACCCTTTGCTTACCTTGATCCAGCGCATCAATGACTGACTCAATGGCTGCCTGTACTTCTTTTTTTCGTAGGATGGTCCTGTCTTCCCAAGCCTCTTCAATCATCTTGATGCGTGATTCCATTCGTGCAATACTTTAAAGTTGGAGTGGAATTTCGGCAATTACCAACAGGTTAACAACTGCACGAAAGCTAACGCTTCATCAGAAATCTTGATGTACTTTTTTCTTAAGTCAGTTTCTTGGCTCGTTTTTAAGTCCTTTTTCTTCCCTTGGGCAGTTACATCGCAGAGCAAGTGCTACTTAAAAAGCGGCTTTGCAGCCCTTTTATAATCATATCGCATGACGTAGCCTCCTTATTGAAGTTCCAAAAGCATTGATTATAGCTAACTAAAACATTAATTTTAACAGCATAACTATCTGATAAAGAATGGGTTATAAAACTATTACGAATAATATTTGGTGCGTGTGTCCACAAATTATCTAGACATGTTATCGAGCGATGCACCTTTGTCATGGCCCCCACGAGCGAGGCAACCAAGATGACAGATTTCCCGACTCTATTTTTAGATGGATTAAAATTTACTTTTAAGTAAGCTTAAAAGTAGTAACTTTCGCGTCCTGTAAATAAAAACGCGGCAAATGCACGTCAGCTACACAGAAGAGGACTATCTCAAGGTCATTTACCAGTATGTTACAAACGGAACAAAGGCAATGCCCACCAATGCCATTGCAGACGCTTTAAATACTAGTGCTGCGGCGGTAACGGATATGCTGCAGAAGCTACACGAAAAAGATCTTGTGATCTATCAGAAATATCGGGGTGTGAATATTTCAGAGAAAGGCAAAGTCCATGCGCTGCAGGTCATTCGCAAACATCTGTTATGGGAAGTATTTCTTGTAGAGAAGCTCAAGTTTGGTTGGGACGAAGTACATGCTATCGCGGAACAGCTCGAACACATACAATCTTCTTCGCTTATACAGCGGCTCGACGACTTTTTAGGAAATCCATCGTACAGTCCCCATGGGAAAGCTATTCCTGATGCCCATGGAGCGTATGCTCACAAGGTCAAGAGTGTGCTGACAAATATGGAAACAGGTAGTAGTGGCATTGTCCTTGCTGTTCAAGATAGCACGCCCCCGTTCTTACAATACCTTAGCAAGCGGGGTATCTACCTAGGGGCCAAAATCAGTGTGATTGAGAAGATTGCCTTTGATCAATCCATGGATATCAGTGTGGATCATCTACCCAAGGTTAATATATCTCAGAAAGTCAGTGACAACATTTTAATCACTTATTAAACCCGCTAGAGAAAACTATGAACATTGTAATACGCCCCTTGCTTGGCATCTTTAAGAGATATCGCCATATAATAATGTTGATCGTCTGTTGTTGGATGGGTTGTGATCATGATTCAAAGAGTCGTTTTACGGTGGTAGCTACTACTGGTTTTATTGGAGATGCAGTGAGAAATATTGTCCAAGACCATGCAGAAGTAATTACCCTCATGGGAGCTGGAGTGGACCCGCATGCATACAAGGCGACACAGCAGGATGTAAAATGGTTACTCAATGCAGACATTGTTTTTTACAACGGATTTCATCTAGAGGGGAAAATGGCTGATATTTTGCACAAGCTTAGCAAAAAAAAGCCAGTGTATGCAGCAGGAGAGGCTGTAACACCCGCTCAGCAGCTGGTAGATCCTGGTTTTTCTATAGGCATAGACCCTCACATTTGGTTTGATGTATGTTTGTGGAAACAGGTTGTGCAGCATATGAGTAATCAGCTGCAAGCTGCAGATCCTCAAGCAGCTGCTCACTACAGAAAAAATACAGATCGCTACCTGCGCGAACTGGACGAACTGCACGAAGAGACCCTACATGCTATTCAACAAATAGCACATTCGCAACGTGTACTCATTACAGCTCATGATGCTTTTGGGTACTTTGGTCGCGCTTATGGTATGGAAGTACGAGGGTTGCAGGGTATTTCTACTGTATCGGAGTGTGGTCTTAAAGATGTGACTGATTTGGTTAAGTTTATTATTCAAAGGAATGTAAAGGCTATATTTTTAGAAACATCTGTGCCAGAGAGACCGCTGCAAGCGGTAGTAGAAGGCTGTAGAAAGCGTGGTCACCAGATAGCTGTGGGGGGGTATTTGTACTCTGATGCACTAGGCCAGGCGGGCACACCCGAAGGCAGCTACTGCGGAATGTTCCGAGCTAATGTGCAAACCATTGTTAACGCATTGAAGTAATGATTCAGCGAGCCGACAATCCTGTTGTGGAAATACACGACTTAACAGCTTCCTACTACAAAAAACCAGTGTTGTGGGATATTAATCTCTGTTTGCCTCAAGGCAACGTCATTGGCATCATCGGGCCCAACGGGGCTGGCAAATCTACTTTGCTTAAGGCCATCATGGGACTGGTGGTACCAGACAGTGGCTACATCAAGCTATTTGGCAAATCACTTGATGAGGTGAGAAAGCAAGTGAGCTATGTCCCTCAAAAAGAGTCTGTAGACTGGGACTTTCCTGCCTCTGTGCTTGATGTGGTTGTGATGGGGCGGTATGCCCAACTGGGTCTTTTTCAACGACCCAAGAAGTTGGATCAAAAGAAGGCGTTGGCATGCCTCAATAAAGTGGGTATGGAGCCATTGGCCCATCGGCAGATAGCCCAGTTGTCAGGTGGCCAGCAGCAACGGGTATTTTTAGCCAGAGCGTTGGCGCAAGAAGCCCAACTGTATTTGATGGATGAACCCTTTGTAGGAGTTGATGTAGCCACAGAGGAGATGATTGTTGACCTGCTGCAAACCATGGCACGCGAAGGTAAAACCATCATCGTTGTGCACCATGATCTCCAGTCTGCTGTACAATACTTTGACTGGAGTATGCTCCTCAACATGCGTATGGTGGCTGTTGGGCCTACCCAGGACGTATTAACGCCTGCCTTGCTTCAAGAGACCTATGGGGGAAAGCTGACTATCTTGAGCAAAATCAGTGATCTACTTAAAGAACAGGAAGTCTCGCCCCGAGAGCTAACCTAGCTGGCGTATGCAACAAGCCCTTGCTGAGTTTTTTTCTTTTTCGGATCCCAATATTAGGTATGTGGTATTAGGCACCTTATTGCTCACGGGAAGCGCTGCTGTGATTGGCTCCTTTGCTTTGCTCAGAAAAAAAGTGCTCGTAGGCGATGCCGTTGCACACGCCGTGCTGCCTGGTGTGTGTTTGGCTTTTATTGTAACAGGTACCAAGCACCCTGTCCCACTATCATTGGGCGCATTCATAGCGGGTTGGCTGGCTCTAATACTGATTGACCAGATCACAAGCCGGTCCAAAATCAAAGAAGACACTGCCATTGCCTTGGTACTCTCTGTCACTTTTGGGCTGGGTATCTTGCTCCTAACCGCCATCCAACACACAGGCAATGCAGAGCAAGTAGGATTGAGTAATTTCTTGTTTGGCAAAGCAGCCGCACTAGTCAGTGATGACTTAAAGACCTTAGCGTTACTTGGCCTGATGCTAGTCACCACCGTCTTACTCTTTTTCAAAGAATTTACG
This sequence comes from uncultured Cytophagales bacterium, assembly GCA_964455155.1. Taxonomy (GTDB): domain Bacteria; phylum Bacteroidota; class Bacteroidia; order Cytophagales; family Amoebophilaceae; genus UBA8403. Next base: position 27,150 of record CAYVYH010000001.1, read on the forward strand.
TTGGTGGCTTTTGACAAAGCTTTTGCCCAGGCCAGTGGCTTGCCCGTTCGACGTCTTGAGCTTCTACTCACCAGTCTTACGGTGCTGGCTATTGTGGTAGGCATTCGTGCTGTAGGCATCTTGCTCATGGCTGTCATGCTCATTACCCCACCGGCTGCAGCACGTTTCTGGACCAACCACCTTCCTACGATGGTGTTCTTAGCCGCTGTACTAGGCATGATGGCTGGGTTGGCAGGTTCTTTTGTTTCTTACGTGGCCCCAGCGATGCCCACAGGTCCTTGGATTGTCATGACTATTTCTGTGATTGCCTATGGATCGTTTCTCCTGGCTCCCCGCAAGGGCTTACTCGCACGAAGAATACAACAACACAGGCATCAACAAAAAACTCTGACTGAAAATATCCTTAAGCTTTTTTATGAGCTTAGTGTAACAGAGGGGCACGTAGGCACAAAAAAAACACTCCACGATCTCTTGCAGTATAGGAATATGTCCACCAGCAGACTTGTGGCGGGACTCAAGCGCTTGCAAAAACAAAAGATGCTGCAACAAGAGGGCGCAGAGTGGCACTTGACTGTCGCAGGTGGCCACAAAGGGAAAGAAATAAGCCAGCGCCACCACCTTTGGGAGCTGTACCTGACGCAATATCTAAAAATAAAACCTGACCACACACACGAAGATGCAGAGTCCATCGAACACATCATCACGCCTGCACTGGCAGAGGAGTTGCACCGTCTTGTGAAGTTGCCTTTAAAGGGTAACCCAACAGTACAGCGTACGTTTGACACCTGCGAGGATACTAACCAAGGACAACCGGAAAAAACTCCTGCAGAGGAATAGCGGTTAGATTTTTCGATCGATCCAGTGAAAGATACAAACCTGCAATAAGTCCTGTGTAAGCTCAAAAAGGAACTATCAAAGATTGATGCCACAGAACACAAAAAGTCTATGAGTGCCTGCTGATTGTGGTGCAAAGGGATAAATTGTTTCACTCAACAAGGGCCATGTCCACTTGCTACCACACTCCTTGCGTTGGGTACTTGCCTACTTTGTGCCTGTAAAAGGCCTGTATCTGCTCCAGATCACGGTCGTAGTGACCTGTAGGGTAGAGCATAGGTCCAAAACCAATGTGTTTCTGTTTATAGTCTATGTAGCTAAGTACAAGGGGCACGTTAGCCTGCGATGCTATGTAATAGAAGCCTCGTCTCCACCGCTTGACACGGCTTCTGGTTCCTTCTGGTGCAATGATCAGCATCAGGGAATCTTGCCGTTGAAGCATAGCAGTCATAGTTTGAACCATGCCGGTTTCTCCGGCAGATTCACTTTTCTTTTTCCTGTCAATAGGAATAGCCCCCATCCACTTAAGTATCGGGCCCACAGGGAAAAACATTGCCTCTTTTTTGATAGCAAATTTGATAGGCAATTGCTTGACAAAACAGAATAGCAGCCCGTAGAAGCCATCCCAATTACTAGTATGAGGCGCTACTACAAGCACTGCTTTCTTGATATTTTTCGGAATGTCTCCCATGAGCTTCCAGCCAAGGAGACGAAAAAGTTGTAAAGAAAGCCAGCGCAGCACTTTCATGGTTAGTAGCCTAAATAAACATTGCGAAAAGTATGCTCACGATGAGCCTGCTAATTTTAGTAAAAAATAGGGTTTAAATAAATATTCCTTATCCCGAGACTATAGGCAAGCACCATTTGTTCTGCTGAAGGGGGGGAAGTATCACCTTGTGCTATTGCTATACCTAGGTCTAGGTGTGTCTTTTCCGTGATTTTGGGAGTAGCGAGCAACTGCTTCAGTAGGTCCTTTTTATGTGAGAGAATAACTAGTCAACACTTTTCCCAGCAGCTTACATCTCTTTGTAAGTTGGTACATACTCCCCTAATTTCGTCTTCTAGATAAAAATCAAATAAATAATGCAGCAATTGCACGAACAGGCTAGGGCCTCGTGGCTGGCCAAGATGGCACTGGCACATGTGGGTGAGGCGCATTGGCAGCTGAGTCCGGCTGCGTTGATAGAAAAAGCAATCCAATACGGGGAAGGTGTACTCTCAGAAGAAGGGGCCCTTGTCTGTGATACGGGGAAGTTTACAGGCCGGTCTCCGCGCGACAAATTTATCGTTCAAGACGACGAAACACGCGATTCTGTCTGGTGGGGTCCCGTCAATATTCCAATGCCTCCAGAGCGGTTTGACAGCATTTATCAAAAGATGACCCAATTTCTTAAGGGGAAAAAGGTCTACATTCGCGATACCTATGCTGGCGCCCTACCCGACTACCGCTTACCCATACGAGTAGTCAACACCGTAGCTTGGCATAATCTGTTTTGCCATCATCTCCTGTTACGACCCGAACCAGGAACGCTACCTGATTTTACACCTGAATTCACCATTATCAATGTACCTGAGTTTCAAGCAGAACCTACTATCGACGGAACGTACCATCCTAATTTTACCATTATCAACTTTAGCAGACGGGTGATTTTGATTGGTGGTACAGGCTATTCAGGCGAGATGAAAAAAGGAATATTCACCGTGCTGAACTATCTACTTCCTCAACATCACCAGGTCTTGCCTATGCACTGTGCAGCCAACATAGGGCCACAAGGGGATACAGCTATTTTCTTTGGCCTATCTGGTACTGGAAAAACAACACTCTCTGCCGATCCTGGGCGGCAGCTGATTGGTGATGATGAGCATGGGTGGTACGACCAAGGAATTTTTAATTTCGAAGGAGGTTGCTATGCCAAAACCATCGATCTGTCGCCAGAAAAAGAACCACAGATATTTCAAGCAATTAAGTTCGGAACTATCCTAGAAAACATGCGTTTTGTGGCAAACACACGAAAGGTAGACTATGCCAATGCTACTGTCACAGAGAACACGCGGAGTGCCTATCCCATTGAGTATATCCAAAATGCCATTAACCCTTCGGTGGGAGGGGTTCCACAACATATTTTTTTCCTGACATGCGATGCCCAAGGAGTTCTGCCACCCATTGCCAAGTTAAGCAAAGGCCAAGCGATGTACCATTTTATAACAGGATATACGGCCAAAGTTGCAGGTGCCGAAGTCGGGATCGTAGCTCCTCAAGCTGTTTTTTCGGCCTGTTTTGGAACTGCTTTTTTGCCCCTGCACCCTACACAATATGCAGCCATGTTAGGGCAGAAAATGAAAGCCCATGCCGTGTCAGTGTGGCTCGTCAACACGGGCTGGATGGGGGGGCCTTATGGCGTGGGAGAGCGAATTCAATTAGCCCACACCCGCGCCCTGATTAATGCAGCACTATCTGGTGATTTAGATGGTGTCGCCTACACTGAGCATCCTATTTTTGGGGTGGCTATGCCCACAACGTGCCCGGGAGTACCCGCAGCGCTACTCAATCCTAGCAGCAGCTGGCAAGATGCAGATGCCCACACAGCTCAAGCCTGTGCACTGGCACAAAACTTTTCCAATAATTTCAAGCAATATGAAGATTTTGCTGATCGTGAAATACGTTCTGGGGGTCCTAAGCTCAAGTGATTTTTGGTGGATGATAACTCGTGTATGACCAACTAGGTACTCATTACAGATGCGAAAAAAACTTCAACGTTTTGCTGACAATGTGAGACGCCACAATGTCATCGAACCAAGTAGAGCGAGTCATATACACCTTCAAGGGAGATGGTGGTCAGATTATTTTGGCAACAAAAATGATCTTGTTGTGGAATTAGGCTGTGGAAAGGGAGCATATACTTTGGGTCTGGCACAGCAGTTTCCGCATAAAAACTTTGTGGGTGTAGACATTAAGGGTGCTAGGCTGTGGGTGGGCAGCAGTTATGCGCTGGAATATGGATTATGTCAAGTAGCTTTTTTACGTACAAAGATCGAGCAGTTGGACCAATATTTCGCACCTGGAGAAATAAGCGAACTGCACATTCCGTTTCCAGACCCTCGTCCGCGCGACCGGGACGAAAAGCGTCGGCTTACTAGTCCCAGGTTTCTAGCACTTTATCGCCAGCTGCTGCATCCTGGAGGTTATGTACATCTCAAAACTGACGATACTGCACTTTTTGCTTATACGCTAGCGGTACTACGTGCACAGCCCATCAGTAACTTGGTGTATACTGATAACCTGTACCGATCCGAATGGCTCGCAGCACACTACGGCATCCAGACTGATTATGAGCGGAGATTTTTGGCCCAGGGTGCTGCTATCAAGTACCTACGTTTTTCATTCGACACAACGAGGTCGACAGAATGATCATCAAAAGCATGTAGGCGCCACGTTGCATATACCTTACAAGCAACCTCTTCATCTCTATGCAGTATGATATGTGCAAGGTTCCTGTACTGCTAGGCCTAAAAGTATTTAATGTATTCAATAGTATCTGTAGTAGCCCCTGTCTGCTGCTGCCGGTAACTGATTAGCTAGTACAGCCAGGTATCTTACCTTGACTGGCTCCCATGACCATAATAAGCATATGAAGTACATGGCTACCTACCTGTGCATCCCAATCCATGTTCTCTCCAGGGGCTACTTCACACAAGTCGAAGCCAATAATCTTCTTGCCTGCTTTTATAATTTGCTCGAACAAGTAGCAAGATTCATCAAATTCAAGTCCCCCAGGCACAGGCATGCCTGTGTTAGGACATAGTTTAGCATCCAGACCATCGATATCAAAGCTGATGTAGATTTTTTCGGGTAAAGTATCGATGATAGCCGTACACATTTCATCCCAGGTAGCACCTTGGAAACGCTGTCTCTTGAAGTCGCTGTCAAAAAAAGGGAAGATACGGCCTTCTTCAGCAGCAATCATTTGAAGCTCTTGCAAAGCACAATGGCGTAGACCTACTTGTACTAACCTGGTAACGTGTGGTAGTTGTAAGACATTATACATAATCGAGGCATGAGAATACTTAAAGCCCCTATAAGCTTGGTGGAGACCAGGGTGCGCGTCGATCTGTAAGACACCAAAATTATTGTGAAACCCAGCGAGTGCTTCGACCAATCCTAATGAAACGCTATGATCACCCCCTAACACGCCTACTAATTTATCCTCCTTGAGATAGGCAGTAGCTTTAGATCTTATATCTTCTTTGAGCTGATGAGAATAGTGGTTTATTTTTTCTATAATGCTTTTTTTTAGGCTATATCTTTCAAATCTGGATTCCATAATATGGGTATATCCTGCGGTGTGGTGCCTAAGGGTGTCGCTCAGTGCCTTCCAGTCATGTTGTGGAATGGGTAGCATAGTAACGCCAAGCTCACGTACGGTTGAACCTTTATGCCAAGTCACGTCTTTTAACGCATAAGATGCCTTAAGGATACTCTCGGGTCCTAAAGCAGTGCCTGAACGAGATGAGACAGTAACCTCCCAGGGGACTGGAATGATGACGACCGATGCTTCTTCAATAGCACATGCTGTCCCAAAAAGTTTTGTAGGTGTGTGGGTGGATAGTTTCATAAATCATTGATAGTTCTTCGTGAAAAGTTACAGCGTCCTTAAAGATTGACAAGTGACGCAAGTTCGTCAAGCCTTCTAAAAGGATACTAGAAGACCTCAACCATGCTTAACTGGGGCATGTGAGTGGCTGACGAGGTGATAGTCCTTTGCATAGCCCCAGGGATGTATTACAAATTGCTCATGGCACGCCTGCGGGACGTTGCCAGTCTTTTTCATTCGGTAGCCTCCACCCATATTGTGCCTCAATTCTTTTTACTCGTGATTTACCCAAAGCCGTACCTACTTGGTAGGATCCTGGCGTAGAGGTGATAACATAGGAAACGCTATCTCTAGTTGTGTTGCCTCAGTGGGTCAACCTGTTTGTACTAAACGTCTTGTAGTCTGGTGGGCACTGAGGAAAAGCACTGTGTGGTATTCCTGAAAAGGTTTTCTATTCACGGAATGAGTCGCCTGATCGTATTGCGCCAGTGCTTGCCGAACTATTTTCTAAGAGGGAGCCCCCAAGCCCTTTTTCGAGCGCCTGAATGCTCTTCACCAAGAGGGTACGCCAGAGATCATTGCTCCGTCAAAGGGAGAACACTTGTCTCCCAAGTAGACAGTAGACAACATGCTAAAGTACGTATAGCGATGAGGTGGCATCCCTCAGCAACGCCCAAGGACGATGACAACACGGGGCAAACAAATTCCAGAAGAACATTGCTCAGCAACACACATACGTCAATAGCAAATCACCTCATCAAGTTGGAAGGTGATTGCTGCTATGATTGGGTATGCCTATTACTCCTCTAGAGACTTTTTGCACGGGTTACTCATTACTAAAATAGCTGAAAGATACACTCTTTTCGATGTACTATTTTTATCCTGATTTTCTCCTAGAAAATAGAGGGATAGTGTAAAAATTTTTAGGGAAATCTAGACTACGCCTGTCCACTGTCTTGCGTGCACATCGCGCGCGTGTGCGTGTCAGCGAGCTGGTGTACTGGCCAGAATATCTGCCTGGCAGTTTGGTTGTCCATATACCATACCACTGGTCACCTAACGGAGATTACTCGTTTCGGCTTACATCTTTTGATCCATAATGCCTGCCTTTTACCACTGAGCGCAGCCTCATCTACCCCCTGCAGTTTTTAGTACGGACTGCTACAACGTTGTAGTAACATATAAATAGAGTGCGTATAAAGCTGTTTATTCATTGCTGGGGATTGCTGTGCAACCGTTTTGTAGTCATGGAGAAAGCACAGATATTCGTGCAAAAATTGATAGATGTCTAAATATCTTGTTATCGTGGAGTCTCCTGCCAAAGCCAAGACTATTGCAGGATATTTGGGGACAGATTACCAAGTGGCCTCCTGTTATGGCCATATCAGAGACCTACCCAAGAAAGGAAAGGCTATTGATGTTGCGCACGGTTTTCAGCCTACTTACGAAGTCAGTCAAGACAAGCAACACATTGTTAAGGCACTCAAGGCTTCTGCAAAACAGGCGGACTGTGTCTATTTAGCCAGCGATGACGACCGTGAAGGCGAGTCCATTTCTTGGCATCTCAAAGAGGCGCTAGAACTCCATGATAACAAGATCAAAAGGATTGTTTTTCGAGAGATCACCAAACATGCCATCCTCAATGCCTTAAAAAATCCTAGGGGGATTGACTTAGCACTGGTTAATTCACAACAAGCCAGGCGGGTGCTAGACCGATTGGTGGGTTATGACCTGTCACCCATTTTATGGAAAAAAGTCAAGCGTGGTCTCTCTGCTGGTCGCGTGCAGTCAGTAGCCGTGCGCATGATCGTAGAGCAAGAGCGCGCTATCTGTGCCTTCAAATCTGTGGCAAGCTTTGTCATCACTGCCCTTTTTGATTTGGGCGATGGTAAATATCTCCAAGCAGAGCTACCAGAACGCTTTAAGATAGAAACAGCCGCCCATCAATTTTTAGAACTATGTAAAAGTGCCACCTTCTCTATCAGTAACCTGGAGCAGAAGGCAGCTAAAAGGTCACCAGCACCTCCTTTTACGACTTCTACTTTGCAACAAGAAGCCAGTAGAAAACTCGGCTATTCGGTAACACGTACCATGGTACTGGCTCAGCATCTCTACGAAGCAGGTGCTATTTCTTACATGCGTACCGATTCTTTACACTTGTCCCAAGAAGCTATAACAGGCGCACAACAAGAAATTCATGCTGCCTATGGTGCTGATTATTTTCAGCCAAGGGCTTACAAAACGAAGGCAGCTACAGCGCAAGAGGCCCATGAAGCCATTCGTCCTACGGATTTCTCCAAGAGAGTGGCGAGTGAAGACAGTGGGGCGCAACGACTCTATACACTGATTTGGAAACGGGCAATTGCTTCGCAAATGGCTGATGCACAACTAGAAAAGACAGTGGCTACGGTAGCTATCTCCACAACGCCACATGCACTAGTAGCTAAAGGGGAAGTAATCAAGTTCGAGGGATTCATGAAGGTCTATGCAGCTACGCAAGACGAAGAGAACTTGTCCGAGAGTCAGGGTATGCTTCCTCCTCTGACCATAGGACAGGGGCTACAACTCGACTACATGAAAGCTCGGGAGCGCTTTAGTAAGCCGCCTGCTCGGTACACAGAGGCTAGTTTAGTCAAGCAGCTAGAAGAGCGAGGTATTGGGCGGCCTTCTACCTACGCGCCCATTATCACCACTATCCAGAAAAGAGGTTACGTCGTCAAAGACGACCGCGCAGGCCAAGAGCGAAATCACACGGTACTCACCTTACAACAAGCAATCATCCAGCGCACTAAGCATGTAGAGATCGCAGGCACAGAAAAGCAGAAACTATTTCCCACAGACATCGCCATGGTTGTGAATGATTTTTTGGTGGCTCATTTTTCTGAGGTTACTGATTATGGCTTTACAGCCAAGATAGAAGAGGAGCTGGATATCATTGCTCAAGGCAGAAAAGCATGGAACGCCATGTTAGCTGAATTTTATGGAAACTTTTATCCCAAGGTAGAGCAAACAGCCCAGCTAGACCGTTCCACCCTTGATACCTCTCGGTTGCTCGGGAAAGTGCCTAATACAGGGCAGACAGTCATTGTAAGACTGGGGAAATATGGCCCTTTAGTACAAATAGGAGACACAGAGGGAGCAACAGCACCAAGGTTCGCCAGCCTGCAACAAGATCAGCGCATCGAAAGTATTACGCTAGAAGAAGCCTTAAAGCTTTTTGAACTACCCCGGGAAATCGGTTCTTTTGAGAATAGCCCAGTGGTAGTTAATGCAGGTCGATATGGCCCTTACGTCAAACACAACGAGAAATTTTATAGCTTGGGAAGAGAAGACGATCCGCTCACTATAGATGTGAGCAGAGCAATGGAGATCATACAAACCAAACGTAAGTCAGACGCTGAGAAGGTCATTAAGTGCTTTGACAATTGTCCAGACATACAGATTCTAAACGGTCGGTGGGGACCTTACATCAAGTCGGGTCGCAAAAATGTAAAGATTCCTAAAGAAATAGGGGATCCTAACACGCTCACTTTGGAGGCTTGCGTAACATTGGTGGAGAATGCACCCATCAAGAAACAGCGTGGCAAGAAGGCGTGATACACGCTTCTGAATTTTTCCATTTAACATAATATATATTATATAACATATTGAGGTTAAGTCAATTGTTGCTTAATACTTAATAACTATACATGCTGAAATACTTGCCTAACTTTTTTACGCTATTGAACCTCGCGAGTGGTAGTCTGGGCGCTATACTAGCCTTAGAAGGCAATTTGACGGGTGCAGTCTTGTGCATCTGGTTCGGAGCGTTTTTTGACTTTTTGGATGGTTGGCTAGCGCGAGTGCTCAATGCCCGTTCGCTACTTGGTGGGCAGCTAGACTCCCTGGCAGACCTTATTACTTTTGGGTGCCTACCTGCAAACATTGTATATACACTACTCAGTGAGCGCACTACCTCACCTTACTTGCCTTTCACAGCTATAATCATTATTAGCTTCTCTGCACTCAGGCTTGCTCGATTCAATGTTGATGTCCGACAGAAAAATGTGTTTATCGGTTTGCCTGTCCCTGCCCATGGGATGTTCATTGGTACACTTCCTCTAATCATTGCAGCCGATCAATATGCTTGGTTGACAGGCTTGCTTGTTCAGCCCTACATCCTGGTGGTTTTGGTGATGCTCACTTCCTACCTACTTGTAGCTAATATTAAGCTTATGGCATTTAAATTCACCACCTATGCTTGGTACCCCAATCGATTCAAATATGGCTTCTTACTGATTGCTACTTTATTCATGCTCCTCTTCCGTGCTGAAGGGTTGGCATTGAGCATCGTGCTTTACGTCTTAGTATCTATTGTATCAATATCCCAACAGGAGTAGTGGTCCAATCAAACGATGTGTTCCAATACACCCCATAACTCTAGGCCCCATGCTCGACAGGACTATACCGCCACCCACCAGTGCCATTGATTACCCACATTTCTCTTGGCCTGAGGAATACCAACTCAAAGAGGGAATCCCGCTATGGGTACTCAATGCCGGGAAACAACCGATAATCAAACTAGAGCTAGTATGCAATGCAGGCTCGTGGTATGAACCCCACAATGGGGTCGCCTATTTTACAGCCAAGATGCTCCAAGAAGGTACCCAACATAAAAGTGCTCAGGATATTGCCAGTTACGTAGATCAATACGGTGCTAGCATACAAGTTCAGGTACAGCCTGATACATGCTCTTTTATTTTAATTACCTTATCTCAATACCTAGATCCCATGCTTGCTTTGCTAGCAGAGGTGCTCTTGACACCTACGTTTTCTGAGCAGCGCTTAGCACATTTAAAGCACCTTACAATCCAGAAGCTTAAAGTAGATGCTCAAAAGAATAGCTATGTAGCACGCAAGAAATTTAAAGAGGCATTATTTGGTATCACACACCCCTATGGCAGGCAGCTTACGGAAACAGCCATGGCTGATATTACAACAGCGCATCTCAAGCAGTACTATAAAGATCAGCTACTAGCAGGGTGTCGTCTCCTAGTAAGCGGACAAGTAGACGAGCACGACCTTGATACTATTCGACACCATCTACAGCCACTACCTGTACAAACTTCCGTTTCTATGCCAGCTTCATGGCCTACGCAGGAACCTAGCCGGGTGCATTGTCCCAAAGAAGAAAGCTTGCAAGCTGCCATCGTCATGGGTAAGGTACTTTTTACCCATGATCATCCAGATTACTTGCCGCTTCTTATCGTCAATGAACTCCTAGGAGGCTACTTTGGCTCGAGGCTCATGCGCAATATTCGAGAAGAAAAGGGCTACACGTATGGCATTTTCTCCAGAATCGTTCCGCTCCAACGTGCCAGTTACTTATTGATAGCTACCGAAGTGATTCAAGCCTTCACCCAGACTGTCTGCCAAGAAATTGAACGAGAAATCAAGACCCTACAAACTGTCTTGGTGCAAGAAGAAGAGTTGACAGCACTGCGAAACCACATGCACGGGACATTCTTGTCAGATGTTAATGATCCGTTTTCTATTATGGAAAAATTTAAGGATGTACATCTTCACGGTTTAGAACTGGACCATTACAAGCAATTAGACGAAACTATTAGACACATTGGTGCCCCTCAGATTATGGCATTAGCTAATGATTACCTATCCACAGACAGTTTGAGTCGGATTACCGTGGGATGAACTTTTGCAACTACTCAATTTTTAATTGCCCATTGCCCAACTGAAAAAGATCATCTGTCGTGCCAAACATCGTGTATATACCTCAGTAAAGGTCAGTATAAGTCATTTTCGGGTCCGCCAGACAGATTTTCTTGGCACTGTATGCAATAGCATCTCCTTTTGTAGTTGAGCCACCAGCATAATCCACCTACTTATTGCATAACAACGAAGAAGATACTACTTTTGTGGCCTCGCTAGGAAGGGGTATCTTTACCTTCTCAGGCACTTTTAAAACATAGCCGTGGACCATATAAGTTACAAGACAAAGTCAGTCAACAAGGAGAGTGCTCAAAAAGAGTGGGTGCTTGTGGATGCAGACGGGCAGGCTTTAGGGCGCTTGGCCAGTCGTGTGGCAGCGATGATTAGAGGCAAGCATAAACCCAGCTTTACGCCACATGTAGACTGTGGGGACAATGTGGTTATTATTAATGCTAGCAGGGTCTGTCTGACGGGTGAGAAATGGGATAAAAAGCAATATATTTCCCACACGGGCTATCCCGGTAGCCAGAGGGCAACTACACCCAGGGAGCTCAAGGAAAAGTCACCCACACGCATGATGGAGCGCGCGATCAAAGGCATGCTCCCCAAGAATAGGCTAGGACGCAGACTCTTCCACAATCTTTTCGTGTATGCAGGCCCGGCTCATGACCACGCAGCCCAGAAGCCTAAAAGTATTACGTTAAAAGACTAAAAAATGGAACAACTCAATGCCATAGGCAGAAGAAAGACTTCTGTAGCCAGGATTTATTTAACCAGTGGCAAGGGAGAAATAAAAGTTAACAAGAGGAACCTAGAGAACTACTTCCCCTCTGAGGTATTGAGAATGATAGTTCAGCAACCCCTACACCAGGCGGAGGTCGCTGAACAGTATAGTATACAGGTCAATGTTCATGGCGGTGGTCTTAAAGGACAAGCAGAAGCAATACGCCTAGCTATCGCGCGAGCGCTATGCCAAGTTAACGCTGAATACCGGCCTGGCTTGAAGCAAGCAGGCTATCTCACCAGGGATCCAAGAATGGTTGAACGCAAAAAATACGGCCGAAAAAAAGCCAGGAAGAGATTCCAGTTTAGCAAACGTTAACCCCCAAGTATCATTTTGATGATTACGCTACAACACAAAGATTTGCTCGATGCAGGCGTTCACTTTGGCCATTTGACCAGCAAGTGGCATCCCAACATGGCGCCCTTTATCTTCATGGAGCGCAATGGTATACATATTATTGACCTTAACAAGACTCTCCTGCAGCTCCAGGAAGCGACACATGCTCTCAAGGCTGTTGCAAGTGCTGGCAAGAGGATCTTATTTGTGGCGACAAAAAAACAAGCCAAAGGGGTAGTTGAGCAAGAGGCAAAACGGCTCGGTATGCCTTACGTCACAGAGAGATGGCTAGGAGGTACGCTGACTAACTTTGCAACGATCCGAAAGTTGCTGAAGAAGATGGCTTCATTTGATAAGTTGATGAAAGACACGGCTTACCAGAACCTGGCCAAAAAAGAGCAGCTGATGATTGCCCGAGAGAAGGGAAAGCTGGAGCGACTGTTGCAGGGTATTGCCGATACAACTAGACTGCCTGCTGCGCTTTTTATCGTGGATATCAAGAAGGAGCGTATTGCCGTCAAGGAAGCACAAAAGCTTGGTATTCCTGTGTTTGCGATTACAGATACCAATACAAATCCCGAGTGGGTCGACTACCCTATCCCCAGCAATGACGATGCTTCACGTTCTGTGGAACTGATTGTTAGAGCTGTTGGTAGTGCCATTGAAGAAGGTCTGGAAGAACGACAAAAAAACAAAGAGGCGGATACCCTGGAGCAAAAAGCGACAGCCAGCAGGAGCTCTAGGGAGAGGAACGTTGAGAAGGTTATTTCTTCAGAAACTGTAGTACAGAAAGCACGTACGGCAAGTAATACTGCCAAACCAGCGATCAGGGTCACTAGGCAGGCTGCGGCCCAGCGGCCTGCGGAAGTAGAAGAACCCGTCAATGCGAAGGAGGAGTCGCAACCCAATAAGGAAAATGCAGTAGTCTTGGACTCAAAAAAGCCTACGACTAAAGCTAGCAAAGCAACCAAGATGGCGGTTGTTACACAAGAAGAGGTTAACCAAGTGTAGATTCCTAATTAACCACACAATCTGTTCATGATCACCGCACAAGATATTAACCAACTGAGACAGCAAACAGGAGCTGGCATGATGGATTGCAAACAAGCCCTCACAGCGGCAGGGGGCGATTTTGAGCAAGCCATCGACATACTGAGAAAAAAAGGCCAAAAAGTATCGGCCTCACGAGCTGACAGGGCCACCACCGAGGGCATTGTGCTCACTAAAACAGATACCGCGCATAGCTACGGTGTGATGCTTGCACTAAGTTGTGAGACAGACTTTGTAGCCAAGAACGAAACTTTTCAACAACTGGGTAGCGCTATTTTAGAGGCCTCTTTTACACACAGGCCTGCCACACTCGACACACTCTTAAGCCTTGCCACTGAGGATGGACTCTCTATACAAGAAAAAATTACAGAGTTGGTAGGGAAAATTGGTGAAAAGGTGACCATTAGTGCTTACACTACCCTAAGCTGTGAAACTGTAGTGCCCTATATACATATGGGCAATAGGCTGGGTGTCTTGGTAGGCCTTAGAGGTGGTCATGACTCACCGCGAGTGATGGAAGCTGGAAAAGATATAGCTATGCAAATTGCTGCTATGAATCCTCTTGCTGTTAATAAAGACAGCATAAGCGTCGAGATCGTCAATAGAGAACTCACTATTGCTAAAGAACAGGCACGCAATGAAGGAAAGCCTGACAGCATGCTTGATAAAATTGCACAAGGTAGGCTTGACAAGTTTTTCAAAGAAAATACCTTGTTACATCAGTCTTTCGTCAAAAATAATAGTCTTACCGTTGCACAATATCTGGAGAGTGTATTGCCAGGCTTGACTGTGGTAGCTTTCGAAAGAGTATCGGTCACAGGCGCGTAGATACTTTTAGAAAAGCAGTATATTGCATTGTTTTATGCTGTGTGCATGAGTTCTTCAATCTCTTCTACTTCGATAGGTGTGCTCGCCATAAGATCTTCTAGGCCCTCCTCCCTCACCACGAAGTTATTCTCTAGCCTCATACCAAGGTTTTCTTCGCGAATGTAGATACCGGGCTCAATAGTCAAGACCATGCCTGGCTCAAGGTTGTTGTGTACATCCCAGACATCATGGGTGTCTAAGCCAATATGATGTGAGATACCGTGCATAAAGTACTTTTTATAAGCGGGGTGCTTTGGATTTTGATTTCTAATATCTGTATGGTCTAGTAATCCTAAGCCCAGCAGTTCCCGCTCCACCACATTTCCTATTTGTTGGTCATAGGTGACCAGGTCATTGCTCGAAACAAGTAGCTGTTGTGCTTGACGCATCACACGCAATACAGCTTCATACACAGTACGTTGACGTTTTGTGAATCGTCCGTTAACAGGTATTACCCGAGTGAGGTCTGATTTGTAGTTGGCATACTCTGCACCTACGTCCAACAAAATGGTATCTCCAGCTTGGCAAGGTTGATCGTTAGAGGTATAATGAAGTACGCAAGCATTGGCACCTGAAGCCACAATGGGATCATAGGAAAAGCCTTTAGAGCCGTGGCGGACAAATTCTCCTATCAATACTGCTTCTAGCTCATACTCCATAATGCCCGGACTTACGCACGACAACATCTTCCTGAAGCCCTTCTCAGTAATGCTACAGGCTTTTTTCATCAAGTCAATTTCTGATTCTGACTTGATGCTTCTGAGGTGCTGCATGATAGGCGCTAGGCGATTATATCTGTGCAATGGATACTTTTGCTTACACCATTCCGCAAATCGTACATCGCGTGTCTGCACCGCTAGTGCAGCTCTGGGATGTTCATTGGTGTTCAGGTAAACATGCTCAACCTGTCCCATCAAAGTATGAAGTATATCGGAAAAAGTATCGAGCCAATGAATGTGGGCAATACCAGAAATATCACTGGCAACTTCTTTGGTATACTTCTGCCCTTCCCATACCATGATGTGTGCGTTGGTTTCTTTGACAAATAGTAGCTCTTGCCATGCTTTTTGGGGAGCATCTGGGTATAGCATCAAGATAGTTTCTTCTTGGTCGATCCCAGACAAATAGAATAAGTCGCTATTCTGTCGAAATGGCATGGTGCCATCGCCATTGGTGGGCATGAGATCGTTGGAATTGAGCACTACGAGCGAGTTAGGCCTCAAGTGCTGTGTCAATTTTTTCCTATTGGCAACAAAAAGGCTGGGGTCAATCTGTTTATAACGCATTGTTTTTTGACTGCTAAAGTAGCTTCCTAGTCGGGCGAATACCCCCTTATCTCAATACTATTTTCCTCCCTTACCTGTAATATGTTAATTTCGCACTTATGAAGAGCTTTTTGGTTTCTGCTAGAAAGTATCGCCCTACTACTTTCAACGATGTAGTAGGACAGCATCATGTTGCTACCACAATAAAAAATGCTATCAGGGATAGCCACTTGGCGCAGGCTTTCTTGTTTTGTGGCCCCAGAGGAGTAGGGAAAACAACGTGTGCCCGCATTTTAGCCAAAACTATTAATTGCCAGCGCGTCACGGCAGATATAGAACCCTGTAATACTTGCATCTCTTGTACTAGCTTCCATCATCATAGTTCCTTCAATATTTATGAACTTGATGCCGCTTCCAATAATTCTGTAGAAGACATCCGTTCCCTAGTGGAGCAGGCTCGCTATTCACCACAAGCGGGACAATACAAAGTCTACATCATTGATGAGGTACACATGCTTTCTAATGCTGCGTTCAACGCTTTTTTAAAGACATTGGAAGAGCCTCCTAGCTACGCCATTTTTATCCTGGCCACTACAGAGAAACAAAAAATTATTCCCACTATTCTCTCTCGGTGTCAGATATTTGACTTCCATCGGATACAGCCCCAGGACATCGTACAACAATTAAAGCATATCGCTCGGCGAGAAGGTATTATATACGAAGAAGAAGCACTGCATCTGATAAGTCAGAAATCCGATGGCGCGCTGCGAGACGCCCTTTCTATTTTTGACTTAATCACCACTTTTACATCGGGAAAGGGAGTCACCACCCAGGCGGTACTGGAGCACCTCCATATTCTAGACCACGCGTACTATCTCAAAATTACAGATGCTTGCCTACAATGCAACCCTGGCGCAGCTTTACTAAGCTATGACGATATTCTCAAGAAGGGATTAGACGGGCAACACTTCATCACTGGCCTAAGCGAGCATTTCCGCAACTTGATGATGAGCCAGAATGCCTCCACACTACCACTGTTAGCAGTATCAGATGATGTGAAGAAGCAGTACCAGATCCAAGCAGCACAAGCGAGCTCACGCTTCTTATTTAGAGCTCTTCATATTACCAACCAGTGCGACTTACATTATAAAAACAGCACTAACAAACGGCTGCATGTAGAGATGGCCCTAATAGAACTAGCCTATATTCAGGAACCCAGCCAATCGGTAGAAACTACCGAGAACGAACATACACGCACACATAGTAATCCTCTAATCCCTGCACTTGTAGCCAATTCTGCTCCAGTGACGTCTCACAACAAGCATATAGAGATACATCACAACGAAGGTAGTAGCACGCCTGCTCGCACTATTCAAAAAGTGCATGCTTTCAAGGCTACAACGAAGCTTCCTCAAATTGATCAGCTCAAAAAAAGTCTTAGTCAGCAAGAGGAAACACCCTGTTTACAGCCCTCTGAAAGCATTGTAGCACAACTTCCTGTAACACAAGAAGCAGTACGTCAATACTGGAACGCTTATGCTGATAAGCTCAAGTCAGCTGGAAAAATGTCAGAGTATAGTCTACTGAATCAGGAGATTGTCTTAGAGGGTACCACAATCGTAGTGAAACTGGTGAATGTAGTGCAGCAAGACATCTTGGCAGGCATCAAAGAGGAACTGATGGCGTATTTGCGCCAAATCTCACGATGTCCGGCTCTTGATCTTCGGGGTGTCATGGCATTGCCAGAAAAAAATACCAAGCCCTACACAGCGCAAGAAAAGTTCAAGTATTTGGCAGAAAAATATCCCGATGTATATATCCTGCAAGAGAAATTATCGCTAGAGGTACAAGATTAGACATTTAGCATGCTAGTGAGTGTATTACCTACTTTTACCTAGGTGGTTGGGCAAATACTCATAAGCAATAGGGATCTTCGCCGGCCTGATAAAGCGGAGCCATAGTACCCTGCCGGGCTGCAGGTTTGCTTCCCTGCGCAGTCTGTTCTTTAACAGCAACGCCTTTTTCGTAATTCCATACTGCTGCGCAATGCTCCACCAGGTTTCACCTGTTCGAACAATATGATAGTGAACACCTGCTTTGTTACGTTTGGGTCTATAGTAATATACTTGTCCAGGTGTCACCGGTTGACCATTGGAAAGCTCATTAAACGTGATAAATTGTTTCAAGGAAATATTCCCTGCTTTAGCTAACGATGCTGAGTGATCTCCTGCTGAGGCCACTACACCGACGATGTTATTGATGATAGTAATCTTGGTGTTACATCTTTTATTTTTTCGGACGGTAATTACGGGAAATGCTGTTGCTTTTCCCCAGTACTTAGCGTAGTCTATGCCGTTCTCTGTTGACACACCTTTTTTTCGTGACTTAGCGTGGTATGCATACTGGTGGTGGGTCATCGGAACAACAGCAGAGCAGGTGGTATATTGTGGTATGCGATGGTGCTTGAGCCACTTGTTATAATCTTGAATTTTCTTCTCATCCACGCCTACCTCTTTTGCAACTTCTCTTAAAGTCTTCCCATGTACTTCCCGGTGTTCGTGTAAGTGGAGCTCAGGGTGACGGTCTTTACCAAGTACTGGCTCAAAAGCGACTTTGTAAGCCAAGAAGTGAATGATATACAGGTGAGCATTTTGCTCTATTAGCATTTTTTTAGCGCCCAGATAGCACTTTTTAATAAATTTCCTGGCTCCTCCCCTACCTTCATTATAAGCTAGCAAAGCGTACAGCCAGTTATTGAATTCTTGGTTGTTTTGTTTTAGATATTTCGCAGCAGCGCGGGTTGCCGCGGCAATATGCATTCGTTCATCTATGTGTTGATCTATTTTCAAGCCTACTTCTCTAGCTGCTGGCTCTTTAAATTGCCAAAAGCCCACAGCATTGGCACTAGAAACGGCATCTGAAATGAGTGCACTCTCTTGTATAACGAGATACCTAAAGTCCTTAGGTAAATTTTCTTCTTTGATGACTCTTTCTATGATGGGTAAGAAGAGGTTGGCACGCTCAAGAAGCTCCTGGAAGTGTTTTTTACTTTTCGTAAGGCTATTTACTTTTTCTTGAATCTGGATCTTTGCATCCTTAGTGATCTGTAGTGTCATGCCTGCAAAAGATATTTTGGAGGGCACCTTCGGAGTAGTACCGCTGGCTTGTACATGGAATACAATACAAAGGAGGAATAGGCAACGTTTCATTTTTTTCTTAGAATCATAAGCCCATCTCTAATAGGAAGTAGTACGTTGGCTACGCGCTGATCACGATGTACCTGAGCATTAAAATTCACAATAGCTTGCGTCCTTCTGTCTACAGGGTAGTCCAATACTTTACCTCCCCAAAGGCAATTGTCAACAATGATAAAGCCACCTGGTCTGACACGATCAAAGACTAAATTATAGTAGCATTGATAATTTTTTTTGTCTGCATCAATGAAGACCAGGTCAAAGATCTCATCAAGTTGTGGAATCACATCGACTGCTTGCCCAATGTGGTACTTGACTTGGTGATCCACACCAGCTTGTGCAAAATAACCCCTCACTTGCGTTTCTAAGGTGGCATTTTTATCAATCGTATGAAGAGTCCCCCCCAACTGCAGGCCTTCTGCTAAGCACAACGCCGAGTAGCCCGTGTAAGTACCTATTTCAAGAATACTGGTAGGTTGAAGCATGTGAGAAAAAGTAGCCAGCAAGCGCCCCTGCAAATGCCCAGAGAGCATTTGAGGCATAGGAACTTGGGCGTATGTATCTCGATGTATTTGTGCTAGTAGCAAAGACTCTGCTTCGGTATGATGCTCAACATAAGCCTGCATCGTGCTATCAGGGTGCTCCATTACGTCTAATTTTGCGAGAAAATCACATTTATTGCCCCAATGATAAGCGGCTTAGCCAGGTTATTTTTTCAGTAACGACAGTTTGTTATGTGGTTCAAGGAGTCTGTTATGTAGTAATATAAGTCCCTTAGTGTTGTCCAACATTGAGCAGGTGATATTGCCGTATTCTTTGCCAAGAGCAAGTGGCATAATAACTGTTTTTCCCAGAATAACCTTCCCCGCTGTGCCAGTCGAACTTTGGGTGCGTAGGCTCCATAAGTTATTATACACATATACTTTACCTTCTTTTTCTCCCAGGTACAGCATAATATGGCCAGGCTTATAAAGCAAAGAAAAGTAAGGGATACCTTGCTCTTTGATCTCTTTTTCTTTTTGATTGTTGTTAAGTCCATCAAGGGAGACAAAAGTGCCGGCTTTAAGTTGTGCACTCGAATTCCTGGGCAACCATATACCAAATGGAACGTATAAGTCTTTCAGTGTAGCTGAACAGTCTCGGTGTCCGTCTGTACCTCCCCATCCATAAGGCTTTCCCAGTAAATTATTGGCTATTCGAGCCATGTTGTTGGGTGTTGCTAAGAGCGGCATTACGGTTGTGTTTTTGGTACATACAGTACTGACTTTGATGGCTGCATACCCTTCTAGATTAGCAACTACGGTAAGGACGGCGTAGTGGTCTGTACTATCTTGCTTTCGTGCTAGTGGCATGAGTTGGCCTATCCGGGCAAGCGGCGCCAGGGTATTGCCTGCTACGGGCACGTCATCGCACACGGGCGTTACATACTGCCCAGTTTTCCACTGGGCAATGAACTCAGGTGTAGTATAAGCGATTGCGTCCCTCTGTACCCAACCGTAGGTATGGCTGCCGGTGACTACAAAGTTCCAAGCCCTGTCTTGACTCGTGTGGAGCACGTACACAGGCTCATTTGGAGCGAGCAACGATTCTTGCCAGTCGTCAAAAAAGGGGATTTCTTCAGGGCTGGAAAAAGAAGGATCGCTGCAGGGAAAAATCCTGAGATCTGTATTACGTGTTACCACGGCCGGTTGCTGGAGATTAGGAAAAGAAGCCAACATCATGTTGTTGCTGATTGCCGTGATAAAATCCGTAGTATGTGGCTGTCTGTTGAGATCCCAACCAGGCTCTTGGAAACATTTTTTCACGTTATTTTTCTCTTGCTCACAAAGCTCTGCTGGACTAAAAGACAAGAAAGGATTCTCCCAGGGCGAGAAATAATAAGACAAAAAATTCTCCATGACCTGGGTGGCATCATACGCCACCCAGGGCTGGTCCGCCTGATGAACGTCCCGAATAAAATCGGTACAATCTTGAGAGAATATTTTGTTAAGTTTTTCGCTCAGATTCGCATTGTCAGCTACTACACAACCCCAGAAGGGTATACTGAACAGTGCGCAACATATGGCTTTAAGAGTGTTTGTAACCATGTTAGTTAGCATTGATAGTAGGTTAAGAAGGAGTCAGTAGTGCGTTTTTAAGTAACTAAATGCATATACACAAGCTCAAAATAACATTTCCGTATGAATAAATGTTAAATGGCATTACAAAATATTCTGCAACTGTTCTTTAATCTTCTCCAGTGCCTCTTTCATAAGGACCACTTCCTTCTGGATGGCTGCATCGTTGGCTTTAGCCCCAATGGTATTGATCTCTCGCCCTATCTCTTGAGCAATGAAGCCTAACTTTTTCCCTACTTCTTGGGTACTCCTCATGACCTCCTCCAAGTAAGATAGATGCTGTGCTAACCTTACTTGCTCCTCAGTCAAGTCTAGTCGCTCCAGATAATGAATCAATTCTTGCTCCAGCCGGTTTTCATCCATAGCATGGGCAGCCATCCAAGTTTGGAGACTTGCTTGAAGTTTTTCTCGGACGGTCTTGCTACGTATTGGAGCCAAATTTTCTACCCTCTTTAGTCTGTCATGAATATCCCGTAGGTAATCTAACAGATTGTTAGCCAACACAGTACCTTCTGTCTGTCTACTCTGGTCACACTGTTGTAGGGCATCCTGGATAACTTTTTCAAGAATCTGGAGGTCTTCTGCGTAATCAACACGCCGATCGCTTTGCGTCATGACGTCAGGAAATTGTACAGCCAACTGAAAAAGCGCTGGGGATGAGGCGTCTACTGCTTCTGCTAGGGATTGTAGCGCGTAGTAATAGTGCTTGAATAGGTCTTGGTTGACTTGTATTGGGGGTGAGATAGCATCATGCTTATGTTCATAGGCCAGAGACAGCGTTATCCTCCCCCGCTTGAGACAGGCTATAACTAAGTTGCGCCATACCAGCTCTTGTGCCGCAAACGCTTTGGGTAACTGCAAGTTTATATCAGCATACTTGGCATTGATAGACTTAATTTCTACGCTCACGCGTAGTCGTTCGTCTTCATAATCAGCCTTTCCGTAACCCGTCATTGATTTAAGCATACATATGTATTTGCGATGTTACACCATGTTTCGAACGTCAGGCGCCTGTACACAATACCTCAAAGACTCACTAGTGAGCTTAAGCACTTCTACCCAATCTAGATTTACTAAGCTGTACTTCTATGGGCAATTCCTTTCGCAGCAATAGGTACTCAACAAAACGTTCTGCTAAGTACGGGGCTAGTGAAACACCCTTGGTCCCTAGACCATTAAAGATACCCAATTGTGGGTAACAAGGGCTCAAACCTATGAAAGGTCTCCGGTCAAAAGTGGCTGGACGAATACCTGCTCGTTGCTCGCATATTGTGTAGGCAAGCTTGAATGTGCTGCTTAGGTTCCTTTCCAATAGTTGTCTTGCTTTTTCTGTGGGTGTTGGTGATAAATCTTGTCGGTCATAAGTAGCCCCTACAAGAGCTCGATTTTCTGCTTGTGGTAACACAAAAACGCGTCTATTGTAAATAATCTCGAGGGGTGTCTGTAGTGCTACTAATAGCAATTCGCCTTTCACCAAACAAAAAGGTAGCGAGCCAAAGAAAGGATTGTCCTTCACATGTGGACCTTCACAAAAGATAACCTGACGGGCCTCTATATTTTGATAGCCTACGTGATTACCAAGGTGTATATGGTCATAAACAAAGTCAGCCTCTATGTATGCATTTTGTGCCTCCAGATGAGTCCGTGTAGCTTTTAAAAAGCTTTTCACATCTAAATAGCCAGACTGCTTCAGGATTATGCCACCGTATGGGTACACCATGTTCTCTTGATGGTAGGCTGATCCCACTACTTTTTCTACAAAAGCAGCACAACTTCCTGCTACAGCTCTTTCCATCCATTTGGAGCGCTCTTGCACTGTTAAGAACGGACGAAAAATAGGCATGGGGTACAGAAATGGTACCCTTAACGTTTGTGATATTTCCTGGTAAAAACTAGTACAGTATGAGAAGAGTGTGTCTGCAAGCCAAGTTTTCACCATGGCCCTCCCCGTAATGGGGTTGTATATGCCCGCAGCAACGTTGGAAGCGTTATTGATTTTCTTATTATTGATGACAAGTACACGCTTGCCACGCTTCAGCAACTGCAAGGCGAGTACTGAGCCAGCAATTCCCTGCCCCACGATGAGAAAGTCAACCATGCTACACGCTTCAAGTACTACCAATAACGAGTAAGTATAAAAATTAAACCTCCTGCAAAGCAATTAGATAGCCTGCTGAGGCTAGGCGTCAAGACACTGACTCTTGGCAGAAAATAGAAGCTGCGGTGCCGTGAAACTGAATGTGTTCCTCCGATTAGGACCACTATGGCAGCCGGGCGATGCGGACATTAGTCACCGGTCGCCTTATTTGAGAAGATGAAGTAGCCCGTAGGGGAATCGAACCCCTGTTTCCAGGATGAAAACCTGATGTCCTAACCCCTAGACGAACGGGCCGAGATAGATCTCCGCGAATATAGCCACTACATACTCTTTTTCAAAAAAGGTACGTACATTTGGCGCTTGCGTAAGGTAGCGCATTGCAACGGTCAGTGATTGTGCATGGGAAGTAGGCTTGTGCGAGTTTGCATCTGTGCTCTTTCTCCAGGCTCAAGATGAGCTGGCTATCAAGGCGTTCCGTTTATGGCTATGAGTATGGGACTAATCGCAGTAGCTTTATAATACGATGACGTTAATTTTTCATCGATGAAGAAACCACAAATAGCCATCAATGGGTTTGGAAGAGTAGGTCGTATGAGTTTGAGGGCTTTGCTACGGCAAGACCACGTGACAGTAGTGGCCATTAACGACTTGGCAGATGCCGCTACCCTGGCGCACTTGTTTAAATATGATTCTAACCATGGGCTGTTTTCAGGCGAGGTCACCCACCTAGGAAATCACCTGGTGGTAGCAGGACAAAAAATTCAAGTGTACGCCGAGTCCGATCCTGCACAGCTACCCTGGAAATCCTTAGGTATCGACATAGTACTAGAGGCAACGGGTAGATTCACAGATCAAGAAGGAGCCAGTAAGCACCTAGCAGCAGGTGCAAGGCGCGTTGTCATCTCTGCTCCTACCCAAGAACATATTCCTACAGTAGTATTAGGCGTCAATGACCACATCCTGCAAAATAATAACCCCATCATTTCTAATGCTTCTTGCACTACCAATTGCTTGGCCCCTATGGCTAAGGTGCTAGATGAGACCTTTGGTATTGAAAAAGGTTTCATCAATACTATTCATGCCTACACATCCGATCAACGGCTTCAAGATGCGCCTCATAAAGACTTACGCAGAGCTAGAGCAGCCACTCAGTCTATTATTCCTACTGCAACCGGTGCAGCCAAAGCAATAGGGCTGGTGTTGCCAAGGCTGCACGGCAAGCTCGATGGCATGGCCACTCGTGTGCCTGTAGCCAATGGGTCGATGACCGATTTTACCGTCGTACTCAAGCATCACGCCACCGAATTAGCGATCAATCAGGCTATGTTAGCAGCTGCACAGGGCACCCTCAAGGGTATTTTATCCTATACAGAAGACCCTATCGTATCAGTAGATGTGATTGGTGATCCACATTCTTGCGTTTTCGATGCACTGCTCACCGCTGTCCAAGGGAATTTAGTGAAAGTGGTTGGCTGGTACGATAATGAAGGAGGCTATGCACATCGTATTGCTGATTTAATTAGCCGGATAAGCCGCTAGTTTACTAACTCCCGTTGTACCTTCTCAAAAAAGTCGTGCCTTCATTACCTCATCCAAGGTGACCTTAAAAAAAGCTGTATGGATGTTAAAAGGCGCCTCACTGCTTGACGTTACCCTTTTATAAGTTCCGTCTTCCTGCATCATGTAGCTGTTGACATTATCTCTCAGGTTATAGGCCAAAATGTTGATTACCTGTTGTTTAAGCATAGGGTGCTTAACGATGAACAGAGATTCAATACGTTGGTCAAAGCTTCTGACCATGATATCGGCACTGCCAACATACACCCTGGCACTGCCTTGATTGTGAAAGTAGAAGATGCGAGCATGTTCTAAAAAATTACCTACAATGGAACGCACGGTGATGTTGGTGCTCAACCCAGGCTTCTGGGGTATGAGGCAGCAGATACCCCTTACAATAAGTCGAATAGGTACACCAGCTTGGGAAGCCTTATACAACTCTTCTGTGGTGATCTCATCTTCCAGTGCGTTCACCTTGATAACAATGCCACAGGGCAACCCTTGCTGTGCATGCTGGGCTTCTTGACGAATCATAGCAGTGAGTTGCTTACGAATATTGCAAGGCGCTGTGATAAGATTTTCATAGGTTGTGGGGGTTACATGGCCGGTGATCACATGAAAGAATGCTGATACATCATTGGCATAAACCTCATCTGTGGTCATTAGACTGATGTCGGCATATGCTCGTGCCGTTTCTTCATTATAGTTACCACTAGATAAGTGTACATAGCGGACCATGCGCCCCTCTTCTTTGCGCATGATCATCATCATTTTGGCATGGGTTTTGACGCCGCTTATACCATACATCACAGAACAACCTGCTTTTTCCAGCTTCTTAGCCTCTTGTATATTATGCTCTTCATCAAAGCGAGCTTTTATTTCAATGAGCACAGAGACGTGCTTACCACGCTCCGCAGCCTTGAGCAGAGCCGCGGTGACAGCTGAGGCGGGAGCCAAGCGGTAAATAGTCATTTTGATGGCTAATACGTACGGGTCTTCAGCAGATTTTTCCAAAAAATTGATTACTATATCAATGCTATTGTAAGGGTGATGAAGCAGGACGTCTTGTTGTTTCAAGATTTCAAAAAGTTCGTCACTGCGTTGGGTAGGGTACACGATTGGAGGTACCGGACGTTGATTGTGAGCACCACTGTGCCGTACAATCTGCTGAAGTCCTGTAAGATCTATGAGACTTTTCGGAGGTACTTGAAATACGTTGCTTTTGTCAATATTCCACAGGTGCTTCAGCTGATCTACCAGCCACGGATCGTGGTGCGCTTCTAACTCTAATTTGACTACTCTTCCCTTATTTCTTCCCTTAAGCTTCTTCTTAAGTTCCTCTACAAACGAGGCCTCTATATCATCGCTCTCTTCAATAGAAAAATCCCCGTTACGAATTACCCTAAAAAGGGTGATAGAGAGCACAGCTGTGTTGCTGAAGAGCATAGGCATGTGCTCTCGTATAATTCTCTCAACAGGTATAAAAGCGACATGGCTACCGCGTCTAAGTCTATAGAAACGCGGCAAACTCTGAGGAATCTGAATAAAAAAAATTCTTCTAGTATCCTTTTTTGAGGCAGGGCTATGCGTGACGACACCGAATACCAAGAGCCTGTTTGCCAAGGCTGGAAAAGCGTGGCGGTTGTCAAATGTAACAGGTGTGAGTATTGGCAAGATATGCTCTTGGAAATAGCCTTTAAGCTGATGCTGCTCCCGCCGGTTGAGGGTAGTGATGTCTTGTACGAAGACAAAGTGATTTGCTTCGCATAAGGCGTCAACTTCTTGAAGAAAATGTTCGTGCTGTCTATGAAAGAAATGTTTAGCCTTTTTGAGCAGTTTTTCTCGGAAGGGCACTATGTGCCAACCCATCTTATTAGACCATTTCCGGTTGTAGTCGATGTAGCTGTATAACCTACCTACCCTGATCATGAAAAATTCATCCAGGTTGGCCGCACTGACGTGCAGGAATTTCATCCGTTCAAAGATGGTTTTATCTGATCTCCCTGCCTGATCTAGAACGCGTTCATGGAACCGTAGCCAGCTCAGATCTCTGTTGAGATAGTGCTCTGGTATTTTCGATGTTGCTGGTGCTTGTTGTACGTTGTCACTACCTATAATAACCATTAAACGTCAACTTTAGCATACTTAGAATGCTTTTCGATAAACGCCTTTCTAGGTGCTACTTCATCACCCATGAGCATGGAAAAGAGATGATCTGCTTCTGCTGCAGAGGCGATGGTCACTTGCTTCAAGTTTCTCTTAGCAGGGTTCATCGTAGTTGTCCATAGCTGCTCTGCATTCATCTCTCCCAGTCCTTTGTAGCGCTGCAAATTAACCGCAGCTTCTTTACCGTCCTGAGCTAAGGTTTTCGTAGCAGCTTCTCGTTCTTCCTCTGTCCAGCAGTATCGTGCTTCCGAACCTCTTTTTATCAGATAAAGTGGAGGCAATGCGATATAAAGGTGGCCGTTCTCGATCAGCGTTCGCAGGTACCGAAAAAAGAACGTGAGAATCAACGTGCGAATGTGGCTGCCGTCTACGTCTGCATCGGTCATGATTACGATCTTATGGTAACGCAATTTATCAGTACTTACAGCCTTAGCATCTTCTTCCGTTCCAAAGGAAATGCCCAGAGCAGTAATCATATTCCTAATTTGTTCACTCTCGTAGATTCTATGCTCTTGTGCTTTCTCTACGTTCAGAATCTTTCCTCTAAGGGGTAAGATAGCCTGAAACCTTCTATTTCTGCCTTGCTTAGCAGTACCTCCTGCTGAATCTCCCTCGACAAGAAAAAGTTCGCACACAGCTGGATTCTTGTCAGAGCAGTCAGCCAGTTTCCCAGGCAGGCCACCTCCTGCAAGCACATTCTTGCGCTGCACCATCTCTCGGGCTTGCCGTGCTGCCTTGCGCGCCTGTGCCGCCAAAATAACTTTAGAAATAATGGCCCTCGCTTCTTTGGGATGTTCTTCGAGGTAGTGCTGTAGCACTTCGCTCAAACAAGTATCTACTGCACCAATAGCCTCAGCATTGCCAAGCTTAGTCTTGGTCTGACCTTCAAATTGCGGTTCAGCTATTTTGATAGATATCACGGCTGTTAAGCCTTCTCTAAAGTCATCACCTACAATCTCCACTTTAGCCTTTTCGAGCTGTCCTGACTTCTCTGCATAGCTTTTCAGGGTGCGGGTTAATGCTCTCCTAAAACCCGCTACATGCGTGCCCCCCTCAATGGTATTGATATTATTGACGTAAGAGACGACAGTCTCGGAAAAAGAGGTATTATAGCTCAAAGCAGCCTTCACAAAAACACCGTTCTTCGCCCCTTCTACGAATATGGGCGAGGAGAGGAGTTGTTCTCGTGTGCTGTCTAGGTAAGCCACAAATTCCCGGAGTCCTCCTTCTGAATAGAATATATCGCTAGCTGGATTGCCTTGTTCGTCTTTTTCTCGTAGATCTTCTAGATAAATTTTAAGGCCAGCGTTAAGATATGCCAGCTCCCGCAGTCTAGAAGCAATGGTACTGTAGCTATAGATGCTTTCAGTAAAGATGCTGGTGTCTGGCTGGAAATGGATCCTTGTGCCCGTTAGCACCGTGCTGCCTACCTCTTTGACGTCATATAGGGGAACTCCTTTTTGATATTCCTGCTGGTATATCTTACCATTCCTATATACCGTAGCTGTCAGATGTGAGGAAAGTGCATTGACACAAGAAATACCAACTCCATGAAGGCCGCCAGAGACTTTGTAAGTGTCCTTGTCAAACTTTCCTCCAGCATGCAACACAGTCATGACGACTTCTAATGCAGACCTTTGCTCTTGAAGATGCACGTCAGTTGGTATACCTCGTCCATTGTCAGTGACAGTGACCGCGTTGCCTTCATGGACCTGCACTTTGATCTCGTTACAGTACCCTGCCAATGCCTCATCGATGGAGTTGTCCACCACTTCCCAAACAAGGTGGTGAAGCCCTTTGGCACCTACATTGCCGATGTACATGGAAGGACGCTTTCGCACTGCCTCTAGGCCTTCTAGTACTTGTATATTTTCTGCTGAGTAGTGACCAGTATCTATGGCTTTTTCCTTCATAGTCGTGATTTCAAATCAGAGACACAAAATACGTAATTTCCTCCGATCTTTTGCCGCTCAGATAGGGATAACGCCTGGCATGAATGCTAATTTTTTGAAGCCATTGCCAAAACGCTTTAATGGGTAGACCACAAAAGGCACATACTATACTGTGGGCTATAACACCTATCCAGTCAAGGGATGGCGCGCAGTAGAGCAACCAATAAAGTGATCTTTGGAAGTGTCCCTAGGGGGTTAGGATACCAGCACCGTTAACTTTGCTGGATTGTGTAATCGTGTCAAAACTATCGTGGCGGGCATCAGATGAGCTGGAGAGCTCGTAATCAGAAAATTTGGTATACTTACCGACGAACTTAAGTGCTACACTATCTAGTGATCCATTGCGGTGTTTAGCTACAATGACCTCGGCCATCCCTTGCGTGGGACGCCCTTCCTCGTCTTCGGTGATACCATAGTATTCAGGGCGATACAAGAACAACACCATGTCTGCATCTTGCTCGATGGAGCCAGACTCCCTGAGGTCTGATAATTGCGGCCTTTTATTACCTCCTCGTGTTTCTACGGCACGGCTCAACTGAGATCCAACAATGACCGGCACATTCAGCTCCTTGGCGATACTCTTGAGCGAACGAGAGATAGACGCAATTTCTTGCTCTCGGTTACCTGCTCCTCTGATAGACTCGCCTGACATAAGCTGTAGGTAGTCAACAGCGATAAGTTGGATGTCATGTTTGGCTTTTAGTCTCCTGCATTTAGCACGCAACTCGAAGATAGACAAGGCTGGCGTATCGTCAATATAAATGGGCGCTTGAGAAAGCTGTGAGGTTCTGTAATTCAACTGCTCCCACTCGTGGTCCGCCAGATTGCCCTTCTTGATTTTTTCACCTTCTAACGCTGCTTCTGCCGAGATAAGTCTATTAACAAGCTGTAAGGAAGCCATTTCCAAAGAAAAGATAGCAACGGGGTGGCCATGCTCCACAGCCGCGTTCCGCAAAGCAGAAAGTAAAAAAGCTGTTTTACCCATTCCTGGCCTAGCAGCCACAATGACCAGCTCGGCTTTTTGCCAGCCCGATGTGATTCTGTCAAGCCCTGTAAAACCACTTGGCACACCGGTCAAACCAGATTTGTGCTGCCTCTTTATGTCTAAGTCTTTGAATGCTTCTCCTAGCAGAGAACGCATGTTGCTGTAGTTTTTACGAATATTGGAATCTGTAACCTCAAATAAAGCCCGCTCTGCCTGGTCTAAAAGCTCGAAGATGTCCTGCGTATCCTTGTAAGCGTTTCGCTGCATCTCTGTGGCAATAGCAATCAACTCTCGCTTGATGGCATATTCTAGGATTGCTCGGGCATGAAATTCGATATTGGACGCAGAGCTAACGCGGGTAGTAAGCGATGTGACGTAGTAGGACCCTCCCACAAATGTTAACTTGTCGTTTTTGCGTAGTTGGTTAACCACTGTGCGTAAGTCAATAGGTGCTGCATCGTTGAATAACTGAATAATTGCTTTATAAATCTCTTGGTGCGTTTCCTTGTAAAAGCTATCTGGTTTGAGAATGTCAATGACTGTAGTGAGCGCATCCTTCTCTAGCATAAGCGCGCCCAGTACGCTCTCTTCAATGTCCAGCGCTTGCGGTGGGAGTTTAGCCAGCTTATCTACTGCCTGGAGGGTACGAGAATCCTGGGAGAAGGGGGTACTGCTCTGATTTGATAGTGAGTGTCTCGGTTTCATACTCGCAAATGTATGTTTTATCGAGAGACCACTTTCCACATCTTATGCACAACCACCAGATTTCTCAAATCCTTAAAAAGCTGCTAGATTTGGTCTGTGGCTAAATTTTTTTCAGTTCATAACCTACGCGTAATGGTCAGTGTATGCCATATGTTGTATGTATAGACCATAAAAACAGCTATCATGAGAGTACACTTTATTGGTGTGGGCGAGCGCATAATGGGCGACCTTGCGGCTGTTTTGTGTCAACAGGGGCATCAGGTGACAGGGAGCGATGTGTCTTTCAGCAAGCACGCCTTACATAGTATCGGAAGTATGGCTTCGGTACCTGAAAAACTAGGCTGGTTCCCGCAGCATATCACAGCATCTTTGGATAAGGTTATCGTAGGCAGACAAGTACAGCTAGCTAATCCAGAGCTGCAAGCAGCGCAGCGGTTAGATATACCTATTTGTTCTTACCCTGAGTATATCTATGATTACGCACAGGACAAACAGCGTATTGTAATTGTGGGAGGTGAAGAAAGAGTCCTTACCTGTGTTTTGGTACTGCACGTTTTGACATGTCTCCACAAAGCGTTTGATTATGTCATTGATGCTCCTACGCTAGAAGTCGGTGTACGGCTAAGCGATGCACCCATCATCATTTTAGCGGGAGATATGGCCCCTTCCTCGCCCATCGACTCGCAATCGCAGAGCGTATCCTACCAACACAACATGGCTCTGATCAGTGGCATTGGCTGGAAATACAACAATGAGTACCCTACGCTGGAGGCGTATTTGCAACAACTGACAAGGCTAGCAGATGCCTCTCCCAAAGGGGGCACGCTCATCTATTACGCAGAAGATAGCCATGTCAAGACTATTGGTAGCCAATCCAGAACAGACGTGAAAGGTGTGCCTTATATGGCCCCCAATTATCGATATGCCGATGGGAAGGTATACCTGGTTACACCGCAAGGAGACATGCCTTTCCAGTATACTGATATAACCTCTATGAGTGCTATAGCAGGTGCACAGCAAGTTGTAAACAACCTAGCCATTACTGACAAACAGTTTTATGAGGCGTTAGCTACTTTTCTAGTGGGCTGAGTCAAGGACCAAGAAACGCTAAATAAACCTTAGGGCTGCTTATTTATTCTCACTTAATCCACTTTGTAGTGCGACTGAATCTAAGAAATCCGTTGGCTTTTTTCGACTTAGAAGCCACAGGTACTAATATTACTCATGATCGTATCGTCGAGATTGCAGTCATCAAAATTATGCCCAGTGGCGAGCGGCTTACTTTTGAAAAAAGAGTCAATCCGGAAAAGGCTATTCCACCGGAGGCAAGCTTTATTCACGGCATATATGACACCGATGTAAAGGATGCACCTAGCTTTAAGATGATTGCTAAAGAGTTGGTCAAATTCTTACAAGGCTGTGATCTGGCAGGTTTTAATGTGTTGCGTTTTGATATCCCCATGCTCATAGAAAGCTTTTTGCGGGTAGGCATAGATTTTAAGATCGAAAACCGAAAAGTAGTAGATGCCCAAAGGATTTTCCATCTAATGGAGAAGCGCAACTTAACAGCTGCCTACCAATTTTACTGCGGCAAAAAGATTGTCAGAGCACACAGTGCTATGCATGATACAGAGACCACCTTGGATGTGTTAGAAGCACAAATAGTGCGCTATGCCAACCAACCTGTTACAGACAATGAAGGCAAAATATTAGGGACGATCACAAACGATGTAACTAACCTCCATGCCTTAACCGCTGCTCCTTTGCTAGATTTTGCGGCCAGAATGGTGTATGACGCACAAGGCACGGCAGTGTTTAATTTTGGCAAACATAAAGGGAAGCCTGTAGCACAAATTTTGCAGCAAGAGCCTGCATATTATGACTGGATCATGAAAAGCGACTTTCCACTCGATACCAAACGGAAACTCACCCAGATTAAACTAAAGGAAAAAAAGTAGAATGTACTTTCCGGTGTTGATTGTGGCCAAGGAGATAAGGAGGATTATCTAGTCGAGTCTTAAAAAGGGGTAATTTCTTCGAGTACTAGCTTACTATGCATATTTTGATGAAAAAAGAGGTAGTAAAAAACGCAAGGAACCGTTAGATTGAGTGCAAAACCTTGCAAAAAATTGGTCTGTCGTGTTGGGAAAATCTCCTGATCAATCACAAACCGATCTGTTTAAAACTGACTTTCCAATCAGTTAAATCCTAAGCACCCGCTCTACCTGTTAGCGCAAGCCATCCCCTGGAAAAAGCTAGAAGAAGCCTTTGCTCCGCTCTATGCGCGTGTAGGCCTGCCAAGTCATCTAGTGATCTAGTCCATTGTAGACACCGCCTCGGAGAAGAGGGCATAGCCAAGCTGTTTTCCCTCTCTATAGCCCTACATGCCGACAAGGTGAACAGGGCTCAGGAAGTCATGGTGGACACCACCGTACAAGAGAAAACATCACCTTCCCTACTGATGCGAAGCTATACAAGAAGGTCGTTAAGACGTGTAATGCCCTGGCTAAACGTTGTGGAATCAAATTCGGCAAGGCTATCGGTTTGTTGTACAACGCCTCGCGTATGCCCAACGTTATGCCCACCTCCCTAGTGTTACACGTGGCTTACGAATTGGACACAATTTATGCTGAAATCTGTACACTGTATCGTACCCATCTTCCAACAAGAATCTGGCTACTGGCGTTAATTTTCCTTGATGCATCACAGTAGGATAACTCCTCTCTAGGCCAGCTGAGTACATTTTCATAAGCGTTATGATTTCCTCGCTATCGCTTTCTATAAGCTCTTGTTTTTCCATTATGGCTGAGAAGGCATACAACAGGTTCATCAATACAAAGAGCGCATGATACACACCTTCCATAGGTCTTTCATCTTGTCTCAGCGGAGAAGGGTATAATTCTTTTGGATCATTCAATACAAGTAATTCTTCTTGGTTAATTAAAAAGAGATACGCATGTGCAGCTTCGTGTATATACTTGTCTAACAGAAA
>CAYVYH010000002.1:0-16058 GCA_964455155.1 uncultured Cytophagales bacterium
CCTAAGCTTCGAGAAGCGTAATCATTCTGTGCTGGTTACATCTTCTCTGAGAAGTACCAAAAACTCTCTGAGACGCTTGAGTGCATGTATGATTTCTACATTGCTCCTCGGCTTGCTGCTTTTATTCTTTATTGCTTCTCTAGCACCCTGTAGGGTATAGCCTTGCTTTTTTACCAGCTGATAAATGGTTTTTAGCTGTGCAATATCTGCTTGAGTATACTTTCGACCCCCTTTTGGATCCTTCCGAGGCTGTAGGGAAGGAAATTTTTTTTCCCAGAATCGGAGTAGAGAGGTAGACACGTTGAGCAGTTGTGCTACTTCCCCTATAGCATAATATTTTTTGGTACCGCTAGTATCC
Organism: uncultured Cytophagales bacterium; assembly: GCA_964455155.1. GTDB lineage: Bacteria > Bacteroidota > Bacteroidia > Cytophagales > Amoebophilaceae > UBA8403. Next base: position 359 of record CAYVYH010000002.1, read on the forward strand.
TGTATACCTGAAAGCATAGAATGATTACATAAAAGTAACGCTGTCTCACTCCAAGTGTGTTCCTACATCTTATTGTCAGGCAGCTGCTGCCAGCGCTTACAACCTACGCATTAACTGACTGCATTGCGCTTTCCCCTTCTGTACTTGTAGCAAGGCACAATCTGCAAGAACATATAAGCGGCATTACCCCATGTCTCGGCTGTGTTGTTGCTGACAATACGCACGGCACTATACTGCCTGCGGCCTCTGGTACTATCCCCCGATGTATGAAACTAGCATAACGAGTTTAACCACCACGATTAGGGCTCATATTATCCGTAGTGGTTCAAGTGCACGTGCGCCTGAAGGTATGGTTTTATAGGGCTGGTATGGGTCCTAATCTTTCAGCTCGTATAGCCGTTGTTCCTTGAACCGAGATAGCCACTACTGGCATTGAGCATTCAACCCTGCTTAGGGTTGAATGAACTAACAGACAGTTTCTGGCGTATTCATTTTCGTTAAGAGTGCAGTAAGCACAATGCGCCCTCATTCGTAGATTCCTTACACAAAGGTCAAGAGTCTCAAAGGTTTCAAGCAGAGTCCCGAATCTTTCGAGAGGCCAACTCCAGTAGCATATTGTACTGCGTTGCATCTAGGTCATTGACAAAGTAGTGAGCAGGGTTTACTGCTTTTCTATTTTTTATCACCTCGTAGTGTAAGTGGGGTGATGTAGATGTACCAGTACTACCTACATAGCCTATACATTGTCCTCTTGCCACTTTTTGCCCAGGTTTTACGGTAAAGTCTTGCATGTGACAGTACTTGGTTAGGTATCCATAACCATGTTCAACTACAACGTGGTTGCCCGACCCTGTGGGGCTTCTTTTGACTAGCTTCACGACGCCATTGCCGGCAGCGTAAATAGGCGTACCTCTAGGTGCAGCGAGATCCACACCTGTGTGCATGGCCGGAATTTTGTAGATCGGGTGGATACGCATACCAAACGGGGACGATAGGCGCTTTAAGTCTTTGTTGGAAAGAGGAAGAATAGCGGGTACTGAAGCCAGCATAGTTTCTTTTTCTTGCGCCAGCTTGTACAGCGCATCATATGATTTGGACTGGCTATACAATTGTTTTTTAAGCTGATCGACTTTTTGAAACGTGGTTGCGATCAACTTATTCTTATCTCTTGGGTCTCGGTAGCGATCAGGGGCACCAACAACTACTTTTTTTGCAGTATGTGACGCAGGCTCCATCTCTAAGATCACGCGGTAAAGGTGATCATCCTGATATCTTAGGTAGGCTAACACCTGGTTGCTGTTCTCTATTTCCTTTTGAATCTGGGCGTAATGGGTTCTCAGTAGGTCATTCTCTTGCTTGAGGCGAGTCTCTCGGGGAGAATCAAAGTAAGCGGTGTAGCTCCAGAAAATACAGACAGCAATCAAAAAGGAGGAGGATAGGAAGCCTACCAGGTCAAAAAAAGTATTCCATCTTGAGGTTTTTATTCTTTCGTAGTTGCAGGTCTCCGTGTCGTAATAATATTTTATCCGCGCCATGGTGTGGGTAGATAGCCTGAATTGTCTTAGTTTCGTTTTCTGCAGTGAAAACGCAAGATAAGAAGTAATACACTTGTGTTGCAAGTTCCGTATTAGCAGAGGTGAAGGTAAAGAAAGGTTCAACGTCCCCGGTTTCCCCCTATAAGATGCAAACGACAAACGCTAGAGATAAGTTCATACAATTTTTTGAACAAAAAGGGCACAAGCATGTAGCTGCTGCACCCATTGTGAATCAGAAAGATGCTACCCTCATGTTCACCAATGCGGGTATGAACCAATTCAAAGATTTTTTTCTGGGGCACAGAACGGCTCCCTACCGGCGTGCTGTTAGTGCCCAGCCATGCCTCCGGGTATCTGGCAAACACAATGACTTGGAGGAGGTAGGTACGGATACGTATCACCACACGATGTTTGAGATGTTGGGTAACTGGTCTTTTGGAGATTATTTCAAAGAAGAAGCGATTCAGTGGGCGTGGGAACTACTAACCACAGTGTATCAACTACCTCAAGATCGACTGTATGTCACCATTTTTGGGGGAGACGACCAAGACCAATTAGGGCCAGATCAGGAGGCCAGGGTCATTTGGGAGCGGTACATAGCGGCTGAGCAAATTTTGTCGTTTCCTAAGCACGACAATTTTTGGGAAATGGGGGAAACGGGCCCTTGTGGCCCTTGTACGGAAATTCATGTAGATATTAGACCAGAAGCAGACCGGCAGCAGGTAAAGGGTCAGGCACTTGTGAATAGAGACCATCCGCAAGTAATCGAATTGTGGAACTTAGTATTTATACAGTACAACCGTCTAGCTACAGGCCAGCTTGAAGATTTGCCTGCCAAGCATATAGATACAGGCCTGGGCTTAGAGCGGTTGGCTATGGTGCTACAAGCCAAAGCAACCAGTTACGAAACAGACCTCTTTGTCCCACTAACAGAGGCCATCACGCTTGCTTCAGGAAAGGTGTATGGGCAAGAGCAAGCGATCGACGTTGCTATCAGGGTGGTGGCAGATCATGTGCGCGCAGTAACTTTTTCCATTGCAGATGGACAGTCCCCTTCTAATACCAAGGCAGGCTATGTCATCAGGAGAATTTTGAGGAGGGCAGTGCGCTATGGTCATACATATTTAGGCTTCGAATCGCCTTTTATGTACCGCCTGGTGGGGATATTGGCTCAACATCTGAGTGCACCCTATCCGCATCTTCAGCAGCAACAAGCCTATATTGAGCAAATCGTCAAGGAAGAGGAAGTAGCTTTTTTGAGAACCCTGACTGTGGGACTGCTTAAGCTAGATCAAACGATTCGGATGCTACAAGGAAAGACTTCTGTCATTAGTGGTGATATAGCTTTTGAGTTACACGATACATATGGGTTCCCTTTAGATCTGACGATGCTTATTGCTAAGGAGCGTGACTTGACGGTGGATGAGGTGGGATTCTTCAGAGCACTAAACGCCCAGCGGCAACGCTCTAAGCAAGCGGCTGTGATAGAACAAGGTGACTGGATCATGGTGACGGAGCATACTGCTACCTCTTTTGTGGGGTATGATCAGCTGGAAGCAACAGCTGGCATTGTTAAATACCGCATGGTCACCACGAAGGGACAGCAAGTGTATCAGGTAGTACTCGACCAAACACCGTTTTATCCAGAAGGCGGCGGTCAAGTAGGTGACGTAGGTCGCTTGATGGCAACAGGGGAGACAATAGTGGTGTTGGATACGCAAAGAGAGCATGATCTCATCATTCACTATTTGGAGAAGCTTCCTTCGGTGGTTACGGCTCCTTTGCAGGCTGTGGTAAATCCTGAACGACGGGTGTTGACTGCAGGTAACCACACGGCCACGCATCTTTTGCATGCTGCTCTGAAACAGGTTTTGGGCCCTCATATAGAGCAGAGAGGCTCTTTGGTAAACGCACAACTGTTGAGATTCGATTTTTCACATCATGCCAAGCTGAGTTTTCAAGAAATGGCACAGATCGAGGGCATCGTGAACCAAAAAATTAGAGACAACATTGCCCTCATAGAACGGCGCCATGTACCTTTGGAAGTTGCCCGAGATATGGGTGCGGCTGCGTTCTTTGGTGAGAAATATGGCGAGCAGGTGCGCGTCATCACTTTTGACCCTACTTTTTCTGTGGAGCTGTGCGGAGGCACTCATGTAGCTGCTACGGGTCAGCTTGGCTTCTTTAAGATCACGGCTAGTGCTGCGGTGGCTGCTGGTGTGCGTAGGATAGAGGCGGTGACCGCAGTAGCGGCAGAACAGTTCATCCAAAACCAGCTGACTTTGCTTGGCACGTTGCAAGCATTGTTAAAGAATTCCAAAGACCCAACGAAAGAAGTCCATAAGTTACTGCAAGAAAAAGCCGCATTCACCAAGAAAATAGCTGCTTACGAAGCGATACAAGTTCAAGCCGTTACTGACCAGCTAAGCAATAGCTTGCAGACGGTTCACGGTGTCTACACCATCATCACTCAAGTAGCATTACCGCAAGTAGCCTCCTTTAAGCAGGTGACATTGGCTCTACGAAAATCAGGAAAACCTTGTTTTGTGGTGCTGACTACTGTTGTGGAGCAAAAGCCGCATATTGCGGTGGTCCTTTCTGAGGACTTGGCTCAGCGGTGGCAACAAAACGCACAGGACATCGTCAAAAAATTGGCACACCCCATACAGGGCGGGGGAGGAGGGACGCCCACTTTTGCCACTGCTGGGGGAACAGAGGCGAAGGGCTTACCGCAAGTGCTACAAATGGCCAGGGAGTTGTTAGAGCAAAACACGATGGATGAGGGTACATGCAGAGCCACTTATAATCAACATTCATGAGAGAGAAATATACAGCTGTTATTGGTTTGGAGGTGCACGCGCAGTTGTCTTTGCAGCGTAAGATGTTCGCTCCAGAAGTAGCCGCCTATGGGGCCTTGCCCAACACTCAGGTTAGTACGGTGACGTTGGCGCATCCTGGTACATTGCCTCGCATTAACAAGAAAGCAGTTGATTGTGCCATTAAAATGGGGCTGGCCTGTCATTCCGCTATTACTCGGGAGAGTATCTTCGCGCGAAAAAGCTACTTCTATCCTGACTTGCCCAAGGGCTACCAGATTACACAAGACAAAACACCCATTTGTCGAGAAGGGTACTTGACAATTGATACACAAGAAGGTTGTGAAAAACACATTGATTTGGAGCGTATTCACCTGGAAGAAGATGCCGGGAAGTCTTTGCATGATCTGGTAGAGGGAGAGACCTTGCTAGATTTTAACCGAGCTGGAGTAGCACTCATTGAGATAGTAACCAAGCCAGTACTCAGAACGCCTGCGGAAGCGTATAGCCTGCTAGGGGAGATTAGGAAGTTGGTACGGTATTTGAACATTTGTGATGGTAATATGGAAGAGGGCTCATTGCGTTGCGATGCCAACATTTCGGTGATGCTGAAAGACAGTTCTATATTGGGAAAGCGGGTAGAGGTCAAAAACATGAATTCTATGCGCCACGTGCAGTTGGCTATCGAGTACGAGATCGGCCGTCAGATTGCGGTGTTAGACGGGGGAGATCGGGTCATCTCAGAAACGCGTTCTTACAATGCTGCCACGAATACCACGCAGCCTATGCGGACAAAAGAGCTACTGAAAGACTATCGCTATTTCCCAGAGCCTGATTTGCCACCGTTGGTCGTGTCGGAGAAATGGATCGAGGTACTGCGAGGGGCTATGCCTTTGTTGCCTAGGGCGTATCACAAGAAATTTATGGATGTCTACCAGTTACCCGCTTATGATGCTACCGTGCTAAGTGAAGACCAAGATACTGCCCTGTATTTTGACGAATTATGCCAGCTAACAAAACATTATAAAGCGGCCTCTAACTGGGTCATGGGGCCTGTGAGAGCCTACCTCAACGAATTGACGCTGTCAATCAAAGCATTTCCACTACCCCCCTTGATTTTAGCCGAGCTTATCTCGTTGGTAGAGCAGGGGCAGCTTAGCTTTTCAACAGCTTCGCAAAAGCTCTATCCTGCTTTGCTGATTCAACCTGATAAAGATGTTCTGGCGTTGGCTCGAACACTCGACTTATTTCAGGAAAGCGATACGAAGAAGATACAAGCGCTCGTAGATGAGGTTATGGCTGTCTATCCAGATAAGGTCGCCGCTTATCGAAATGGGAAGAGGGGTATTTTAGGGATGCTAATGGGAGAGGTGATGAAAAGGAGCCAGGGCAAGGTGGCTCCTAAAGTAGCCAATTCCCTGCTTCTACAACGTTTAGAGGACACCCAGGATCACGGTATTGTTAATTAATTCTTGATTTTTTATAAGCGTGGTATCGGCTTTGCTCAAAACCGTGAAAGAGTTTCTTCAAGCGCACACTTGGCTTGCTTATCCTTTGTCTGTGTCAGGCATTGCCATTCTCCTCACTTATACTTGCTACCTCTTCTACCAGAGGATACATCCACAACTGCTTAAAAAGAAGTATGTCGTTGCAAGTGCCCTGCTTGAAGCTGTCCATTGGCCATTCGTTGTTTTTATTTGGGTAAAAACCGTATCTGACATCATCGATGGTTTTAGCGCGAAGATCGATGATACGTTTGTGCATCTGATATGGAAGCTACGTGATATCGGCTTCACATTGCTTCTGGCCTGGGTGTCCGTACGTTTTATTAAGCTATTTGAGGAGCAGCTGTTACTAGGCCATTTGGCAAAAAAGCGTCCAGATGAAACCACGGTGCGTGCTACAGGCAAGTTATTGCGTGTGGGCGCTGTCATTATCGTCGTACTATTTATTCTCCCGCTACTAGGCATTAATGTCTCTGGCGTTGTGGCATTCGGTGGAGGTTCTGCTATTGTGCTTGGTATTGGTGCCCAGCAAATTTTTGCCAATTACTTCGGGGGACTTGTGATCTACGCAGATCGACATTTTAAAGTGGGTGATTGGATTTCTTCTCCTGACAAAGAAATAGAAGGACAGGTAGAGTACATTGGTTGGCGTGCTACACAAATAAGAACATTTGACCAGAAAGTGTGTTATGTTCCTAATGCTGTCTTATCCTCTGTTATTGTTGTCAACTCCAGCAGGATGAAAAATCGCTGTATCAGGGAGATGATAGGCGTTCGCCACGTAGATGTTGCTGTGCTTGATAAGATTACGCAAGAGCTACGTACCATGTTACAAGCACATCCTGGGATAGATCAACGAAGACTGTTACTGGCGCACTTTGCAGAGTTTGGGCCTGGTTCACTGAAGATTAGTATTTATGCATTTACAAAAACGACGGATCGGAAGATCTACTACGATGTGCAGCAGGATATTTTTTTAAAAATTATCCAGATTATCGAACGTAATGGTGCGGCCCTTGCGTTGCCTTTAACACCGTATGTGCAGTCATCAATCTAGATGCAGACACGTAGCGGCGGTTTGTGAGCTTAGATCTTTGCATGGCGTAGGATCGTCTGCATGAGCATTTTTATAGTTGATGAGGGAGGTTTTCGCCCAATTGCACTGGCTTATCCCCCCTTTTTTAAGAAAAATGGGAGATGGCACGTATTCATTAAGTATAAGTAATGGGCAACAACATCGGACACTTAGACTGTGTCCCAACTCGTAGATTTGCTAGGCAGAAGTTTCATAGCACTAAGGTGGTAGGGTAACTGGCGTACCAATCCGTTTCTATCTGGGACAGGAACTCGTGCCTGCGTCGAATTTTTTGGCCGTTATGTTTTGGGCCATTTTCTCGCTAATCCCGAGTAGAAAATCACGCGCTGATCAAAACTATACTCCTCCTGTGAGATGTTCTTAAGACTCGACTAGGTAGATGCCAAGTTGTACTCATATAGTGAGAGCACGGGGCCCATGCTAGTGTAGATCTTCAATTGTTTTTTCTTCTCTAGAAAAAGCAAGCTCACCCCGTGGCCACTGTGACAAAGAGTATCACCAAGTAGCTCCCCATTATGATCGTAAAGGTATGTAAGTTGATTTGCTGTGTCTGTGAATACGTAGAACTGATGGCCATCTCCAAAATTATAGTATTGCAGTAGTAAATCTTTTGCTTGATCGGTCAGTTCAAAAATAATTTTCTTAGCCTCGTCCATCACCGTTACCCTATCCCGGTCTTGTCGCATGATAACATATGGGTGTCCCGTTGCACAATTCTTGCATACAACAAAGCGGGAAGTGTCTTTAGAATGGTCAAGTTGTGCTGTCTCCTGTACCTGCCCAGCTAGGTTGAGATGGATATGCTGACCTGTGTCGGTCAAGACAACGAGAGCAGTACTATCAGTCGTTTTGTCCATGCGTACTGATAGCGGATTGTGTACAGGCATGTTTAAGTAAACAGGAAATCCAGGGTAACTTTGCCCTTTTCTATTCAGTGCGTGCAGTGTGCCGTTCGTTTGTAGTGCCAAGAAGTAATCCTTACCCTGCACTCTGAGATGAAAGGGAGCGCCTGCAAAGTCTTTGCCCAAAGGTAGGGGATTCCAAGCAGGCAAAGGCCGGTAGTATTTGTCTGTCAGGTAGATATTGCCTTGTGTAGTAGCACTTAAAAAGCGGTACTGCTTGTTACGGTTGTAATCTACCACGTGGAGGTGCGTGAGCTGACCGGCCTGATGCAATGGGTGTGGATACTTGCTTATGTTGTGGCCATAATAATCGATTAAATGGAGCTGACTACTAGTAGCAAATAAGTATTGTGTCTTGTTGTTCGCATAATAGTCTATTTCAAACAGGTCGGTAGCAATAGGACCTTCCAAGGACTTCTTCCACAGCAGCTTCCCAGTAGGGTCCAGAAAGTACAATTGATGCAGGGCATCTTGTAGTAGTGTATAGTAACCTTTTCCTCGATGGCTTTTGACCAACCAGGGGCGACTGATGATGGGTGCTTCTGTTTGAAAGATGTTGGAAGAAGTCAGTTTTTTAGGGAAGATAGGTTTCTGAGTTGCTGCCACATGTTGTGTTTGGCTTGTTTGCGGTTGATTGTCTTCTTGGTGGTTGAGCAAGATGCTCATGTAACAGCCTGCGTCGTGTTCGTGCAGAAGCTGTAGACTGGCATATCGAAAATTTTGGAAGACGTGGGCATACTCCTTACCTATCCGCTGCCAAGTAGGATGAAAGGCATGCGCAACTCGGTCACCTACTTTGCGAAGATTAACAAACAGGCTAAAATGCGCTTGGTCTAGTGTGCTTGCTAGCCATGTCTTTTGTTGGGGGGTGTTGGCCCAAGTTTTTCCTTGCTGGTACTGTGCATACCATGTTTGTAAGCCGACTTGGCTGTTGGCTAATACAACGTAGTCGTCAATTTGAGTAATATAGTTAGCTTCGAAAGAGGGAAAGAGTAGGCCTGGTAACCAATGCTGGAAATAGTTGCTCGTCAGTTGATAAGTGTCGGCAGGCTGGTGTAGCCCCCTAGGGGCTAACATATCTAGGCTCTCTAGTGCTTCGATAAATGTGCTAGGATGGTATGTTTTTATGAAGACTAGCTGGTCTTTTGGGTGACTGTGTTCGGTGTCCAGCTCACAGTGTCCTATTTCCCCTTGGAGCAAGGGATAAAGTGTGCTAGCAAGTAGGTTGATATGTCCCTCTTCCAGTACCTCGTCTACCAGAGGCAGCGATTGGTGTAGTCGCAGTGTGGCCATCAGCTGTTCAGCATCACTAAAAGTGAAATGCTGTAATACGGCTGTGCTTTCGGGCAAATAGGGCGCCAACAGCATAGCGCCAGCAGTCTGATCTTTCAACTTGCTCGTCAGGTACGACGGGGATTTTTCCTGAGTTGTAACAACTCCGTTGAGCAACAGGTGATGATGGGTTAGTTTCAGGTTGAGATGGCTGGCCGTAGTCAGCGCTGCCAGCGCAGTATTGCAGGTTTCTATTTGGTTGTGCTTGGCAAAAGTACGTAAGAGTTGGGGAAACTGGCTGAGGTTAACATAGAGGCTACCCTGTGTATTTTCTGTTTTTTTGAGGGGTAAAAACCCGACCCGTTGTTTACTGGTTATCCCCCGCACTACATCTTCTATGAGCAAAGAAGAATAACTAGCGATAATGTACTGGTCGTGCTTAATGTAAAAAAGAGGCTGCGCAGCCCCTTGCTTGCTGAGCTCCGTAAGCTTGCATCCTGCGTACACTCTGGTTGTCTCGCGGTATGCCTTATTTTGCGTGGTGCTATTTGTGATATGCTTCAAGAGCCTCTTTGTAGCTTCACCACGCGTATTGAAATAAAAGATATAGCCTAGGTGTTCTTCGTCTAGCTCATGGACAGAGACAGTTAGCGGCACTTCGTCTAAGATTTGGGGAGTTACTACTAGGTTATCAAGTAAGCTAATTCGCTTTTGCATGGCTGAAAAAGCGGGAACTTGTTGGAGATTTTGTACAAAGGACATTTGCTGCAAGCGCTCCCATTGTTTACCAAAGTCCGCCACTGCATATACTAGCGCTGCACTTTGGGGGATATAAGGCAGTACCTTTTCTGTTTGCCGTTCCTCATACCAGTGCATGTAGTAGAGACGCGTGGTACTGACTAGGACCAGGAGAGATATGACTAGGGCGGTAGATAATCTTTTCAAATCAGTTCTTCGAGCAGTATGTCGGTTTCTTGAGCGCAAGCGAAATTACACAGAGTGAGTGGTTCCTTCAAGCTAGGAAGTATGATATAGTCTATCGTTTATCAGTTCAAAATCCAGTGCTACTCGATTACGATGGTATCATGGTGTATGAAGATGAATCAGCTGTTTGGTCTCAAAAAATGGGTCATCAAAGAAATCACAGAGGGCATAAATACGGTGTTGCACGGGTAGTTGGGTGGTGATGTTTCCTTGGAGGTACAGGATACCATTGGGTATGTTGTTTCGATCGTGGGGGGAGATTTTGGATTTCATCCATCTATAGAAAGAGGCCAGGTTAGTAACTGCCCTGCCCATGATAAAGTCATATTGTCCCCCCACATTTTCTGCTCTGACTTGTTGGGTAGTTACATTGGTCAGTCCTAATTCTTCTGCGATATGCTGTACAGTGCGTATCTTCTTTCCAATAGAGTCGACGAGATAAAACTGAGCTTGCGGGCACATGATGGCTAAAGGAATCCCTGGGAAACCACCTCCGGTTCCCACGTCTAACACTTGAGTGCCGGGCCTAAAATTGACCACCTTGGCTACGCTTAGAGCGTGTAGTACATGTTTGAGGTAGATGTGATGTATATCTTTGCGAGAGATTAAGTTGAGTTTCTCGTTCCAGGCTTTGTAGACGGGGCCTATTTGTTCGAACTGGTCCTGTTGTTTGGTGGACAGAGCGTCAAAGTGCTGGGAGATGATGGCCGAAGACATCGTTGCATCGGGTAGTGTGTGCATGAGTTGATCAAAAGTAGGTGATGTCACGTGCCCTTGTTGTTTTGACGTACAAGACTATTTTGGCGCTATCTTTCATATAAAAAAATGGTATTGCGGCTTTTGGTTGTATCAGCAAGGCAGCACGCTCAAATTCCCCGTTTTGGACCATAGGTCGGCTTTCATTTCTTTTTTCCATGATCTCCCCAAGCCGTTCAGGATCGGTTTGTATGCTCTTGGCTGGTGACTGTCAGATGCATGCCGTGCATTCTACATGCATCTCTCGCGTGTGGCACCATGCCTTTTGATATGATCCCCGCAATTTAGGGTATCACCAATACACCCTCTTCGTCAACAATATTATTGGCTGTGGCTTGCTGTAAAATGATGTAGGCGTCATGGCCTTGGCAGAACAACAGGTCAATGATACTCAGGTTAGGTTGGAATGTTTTGCCAAATACTTGCTGATACTGAACTGTGTGACAATAAGCACTATGGATCAGGCGATTACGAGGTAAGATGCTATGTCTGGCGTCTAATGAATACTCTGCCACTCTTTTTTCGGCATGTTCTGATAGCTCAATCTTCTTTTCGAGTTGTAGAAGCTGTAGACAGGTCTGTAACAGTGCCAGATTGAGGTCGAATAAGTAGGTGTATCGTCTCAGAAAGACTGTACGAAAATATTCCGAGAAATATTGGAAGTACGGCGCCCTACCATATGCTGCACAAATGGCTCGCCAGTGTAATTCTTCCCATGGTTGACAGTAGTCTATCTCTTTTGTTCTATATGGGGTGTTTTTACCACTTTGACGCACCGGAACTGTTAAACAGTCTACCTTCTGAGAAGTGAGGATATAGCACCTGTTTCGGTAGGTCTGCTTCTGATAAGACTCCCAAGCCTCTATCTGGATCGTATCGTAAGGAAACAAACAGGCGAAGTACTCCAAGCTTGGAAGGTAGTGTAAGTCTACCAATAGGGTGGAGGGAGACATAGCACGCATCATTAAGTTAGAGAGAATCGCTGACTAACCCGTAACACTGCCTTAGGTCATAATTGCGGGCAACGTATGTAAGAAAGAGCTTTTGATGGTTACTTGATTTTTGATCAACGCGCCGCTTGAGGTTACGGATTGTGGCTATCATCAGTCTTGGTGTTCTCTAGGGGTGCAACTGCGTCTTTTTTGTTGTGTTGCTCAATTGCTGCCGCGTGCTGGCTTTTTCAATCTTTTATCCAAGGTAATCAATTTAAGCCCCAACAATGCTGTGCTGAAGAAGAGAAGTTTGAAAATGGTCGAGTCGTTTAAGAAATCAGGTTGTGCACTTAGTTCAATAGCCAGCCAGCTATGCCTTCTGGTACCGCGAAGAGAAGTCTTATCATCAACGATGAGATATACGTAAGCGACAATTTGGTACTCAAGAACAGTGCCACCAGAGTAGAGGCAAGTTTTGCTATCGGTACGAAACAAGTATACAGAAACCAGCGAATGAAGGTTAACGCACCCGTTAGAGAACTTTCTCAGTTGTAAAGCAGTGTCTGCCATGGATAAGAGAATCTTGCTCAAACAATAATGCCGCCTCAAGCTCACCTTGTAGATAGAAGGTATGTGTGTATAGCGCTAGTCTAGTCTAGTCTAGTCTAGAACATGACTACGACGGGCCCAGGGGGTATGACCAAGAGCTGGTACGAACCTATCAATCCAGTGCATATTGACTGATATATTTGGGGGGGACGTACCAATGCTAGAAAGAAAAAGAATTACAATGTCCCCTATATTCCTCCTACAGATTCAATAGTAAAAGTATCCCTTTGTGTCAATCAACTCATCACGGTAAAGAGTGGTCTGGCTATAAACAGAATCTTTTAAGAAAGGTACAGGCTCATTTTATGGGGGGTATTGCTCCTAGCGGGTGTTTACAGGTATAGAAATCCACCTCTTTAAGGTTGTTTATATGAGTTTTGCCATGTTATATTCGGCGTGTTTGCAGGGGAGAGGTGGGTGAGTGGCTTAAACCAGCAGTTTGCTAAACTGCCGTGCTTTTTTGTACCGGGGGTTCGAATCCCCCCCTCTCCGCAAAGCTGCGCCAAGGCAGCTTGCTGAACTGAGACGCTTCGCGCTGTGTTCACTTGCTCAATGATCGTCTTAAAAAGCCTAAAAGGGGTAGTTACTTCAGGTATTGTAAGAGTTCTCCAAAGCGCAATAATATAGAGATCTTGGATGCGGTGTACATTCGTTTAGGTGATGCATGTGTGTACTTCTCATCGAAAGCATGATCTGCAGGTTGTAGCGTCTAAGTTACAATTGGTACGTTTCGAGTTTGTTCTTTTGATTATACATATATTTGGCAGGTTCTTTCTTTGCTGGTAAGCAATCCTGAGGCTTTTCGTTTGTACTCGGGGCGTAGCGTAGTCCGGTTATCGCGCCTGCTTTGGGAGCAGGAGGTCGCAGGTTCGAGTCCTGCCGCCCCGACTTCCCTGGTCTTAAAACCACAGGGGGTCGTGATGGAGAGAGTCGCGGGAGTGGGTTGTGCAGTGTGCCAGCATATGTGGGGCAAGCTATTGAGTAGGTGCGTAAGGCACCAGCCGTACTTTCAAGGGGTATTTTTACTAGGCCTTGAAAAAATCTTTTATTGTGAGTCGGGCTGTTGCTTGGCTTCTTCCCAGTAGCGCATCAACTCTTCGGCTGATAATTGGGTAATAGGCCTTTTTTGTTTGGAAGATTGCCGCTCTACGTACTGTAACTGGTCGATAAACCTCTTATTGGCTTTTTCCAATGCCTCCTCTGGATCTATTGCCATGAATTTTGCATGGTTTACCAACAAGAAGAGTAGCTCCCCAAATTCTTCCTCTACTTTCTGTTGTTGTGTTGGTATTGAGGCATGCTGGTCGCGTTGCTGTGTTAATGCTTGTATGGCCTCCTGTACTTTTTGCCACGCAGTCCCCCTGTCTTGCCAGGCTAAACCAATTGCATGCGCCTTTTCCTGTATACGCATCGCCTTGATAAGGCTAGGGAGCGTGCGCGGGATTCCACCTACGATAGATTGCCTCCCTTTTTCTTGCAACTTGCGCTTTTCCCAATTTTTCTTTACCAACTCCGCATCTTCGGCCGTCTCTTGACCATAAATGTGGGGGTGGCGATGGATCAACTTCTTACAAAGTGCTTGTATGACTTGGTTGATTGAAAAAGAATGTCGCTCAGATGCAATACGCGCATAAAGTGCAATGTGCAGCAGCAGATCTCCTAGTTCTTCTTTGATATGCTCCACGTCTCCCCCCAGAACGGCCTCGGAAAGCTCAAATACTTCTTCAACGGTCAAATGTCGTAAGCTCTTCATGGTCTGTTGCTGATCCCATGGACATTTTTCTCGCAGTTCATCTATAATGCCTAGAAGCCGACCAAAAGCCACGAGTGCTTCATCTTTCTCTGAGTTTAAAGAAGCATACGAATCCATAAATCGATACGCACATGGCGCAATAAGATCGAATGTAAATGGGAAGAGCTCGGCACGTCCTCCTTACGGCATAGCAGAGTACACAATCTTCGGCAACTACCGCTTCTTTGCCCCGAGGATTTGAAGCAGGTGTAGTAGCTGTGCCAGAGACCCTAAGGCTGCTACCACGTAGGTCATAGACGCCCACCATAGGGCATCTTTGGCCATTTGGCGCTCTTGGCTCGTTACCACTCGTTGGTTATCTATCCAAGCCAATGCCCTCCTACTAGCATCAAATTCCACAGGGAGTGTAACAAAGCTAAACAAGGTGGTGAGTGTAAATAATGCTATCCCAACTGTGAGGGGAATCAAGGTAGTATTGACGAGAAAGATGCCTAGCACGATCACCAAGGGTATGAAACGTGCTGTAGCCGTAAGCACAGGTACCATGGCAGAGCGGAAACGTAAAAAAGCATAGCCTTGGGCATGCTGTACAGCGTGCCCACACTCATGGGCTGCTATTGCCACTGCTGCTGCATTTCTTCCATGATACACCTGATCACTCAGGTTGACTGTTTGGGTCAAGGGATTGTAGTGATCAGTTAGATATCCGCGCGTGCAAGTGATTTTTACATGCCCAATCCCATAATCGTGCAGCATTCTATCTGCTATTTCAGCACCTGACAAATCTGCCCGAAGTCGGGTCTTTGCGTAAATCGCCAGCTTACTCCTGAGTATGCCACCGACCGCCACGCTAACCATAAGAAAAACGAAACCTATGAGATTCATAGCTATAGTTATTTAGATATGATACGCAAGTCTACGTAGTGCAAATTAAGGAATAAACGTGGTACCTCTCAAAAAATAAAGTAGTCTAATCTTTTGATGGGTGACAGCCCGCCATAGCTGTTTCCACCGCAACGGTTACACCAGTTCTGAAGGTATGCTTACATCGTTCTACGTTCCTCTACATGCCTAGAAGTGAAGATCCAAGGTTGTGACGTAAAAATTGAGCGCATTAGAGTACGCATGAGACCTACCTGCTGTACGACAATGTGGGTAGTCATGGATGCTGTGAAGCTTGATGCTATTACATACGACCATGCCTGGCTATTTTACATGGGGGTTGAGTCTACAAGCACCTGCCCCTAAGGCCCCTTTTAGCAAGGATGCTACGGCGATCAAGTAGGGGTTGCTAGCATTGCTGTTAGGTAGGTGCTCAATGTGGTCTATAACGTAGTTGGCTCTTCCACGGAGTCACGCACCGTTGCGTTCGACACGGCTGATGGCTGAAGGTCATTCAAATCTTTTTCGTAGTGTGTGCAGTAGATGCAGTATCTACGTAGCCTCCACGCTGCTGCCCCGCTTTGCGCCGAGCTTTTTGAGCGTCTATATCTACTTGCAGGAATTTGGTTGGGCAGCCTAACTTTTCAGTAATGGCACT
>CAYVYH010000002.1:16158-43931 GCA_964455155.1 uncultured Cytophagales bacterium
GCTAGTAGGTCAGAGAAGCCCCTTGCAACATACGTTGTCCGGCTAGGGCTCGAACCTAGACTCTTCTGGACCAAAACCAGACGTGTTGCCAGTTACACCACCGGACAATCAATAAACACTATCCCACAAAGTTATACTGAATTTTTGAAACGGAAAAGCAGTCTTCGTACACTTTCTGTGGTGTTATATGCAATTGAATGTTTCGTGTAACCTCCCTACTTTAGCAACGGCAAACCGGTGCGGCCAGCTCCTACTGAATTTCCCCAGGTCTGGTAAGAAGCAAGGATAGGTAGTTGTAGCGGTGCGATACTTGGTTTGCCTTTTCTACTGTTATTGATTGAATCGTTGACTTCAACTACCACGAAAGTCAAGCAACGCACCACCCAATCGTCAGACCAGATGACTAGTCGGGCCATTATTCATGCCAAAGAGCTTGCCGTTTTTCATGGGTTACGGCCCGTATTGCAGGGTGTAAACTTTGCTATCAACCGTGGTGAGTTTGCTTTCCTTATCGGGGCAACAGGCAGCGGCAAGACCTCTCTGTTGAAGACTTTGTATGCAGACCTCCCCCTCAAAGTAGGAGAAGTGCGAGTCGCCGGTTTTGGTCTAGGGGCGATCAAGAAATTTGAAATTCCTCTTTTACGTAGAAAGCTGGGTATCATTTTTCAAGACTTTCAGCTACTCACAGATAGAAATGTAGAGGAAAATCTCTGGTTTGTACTCAAAGCAACCGGATGGAAGAAAGAAAAAGCGATGAGGCAAAAAATAGCAGACGTGTTGATGAAGGTGGGCCTAGCCTGGGCTAGTAAAAGTAAGGCACATCAACTCTCAGGAGGGGAGCAACAACGTGTGACAATTGCACGTGCCCTGCTCAATGATCCGCTTATTCTTCTGGCTGATGAACCGACCGGCAATCTGGATCCTAGCGTGGCACGTGGTATCTTAAGCCTTTTTCTGGAAATCAACCGGGGAGGTACTGCAGTTTTAATGGCTACACACAACTATAGCCTTCTCGAGAAGTATCCTGCCAGAGTACTCAGATGTCATGATGGTGCGTTAATAGAATCACACCAAGCTGATGTACCCTGTTGAAGTATGAGGACGGAAAAAGTATCATCTTCCGTTTCGGGGTATCATGACACGGTAGCACTTAAACACTTATATGCCTGTGCCTAATATGCGTCTTGTTTTTATGGGCACCCCAGCGTTTGCAGTGCCTAGCTTGGAAGTGCTATTGGCCAACCACTATGAAGTAGCTGCCGTCGTAACCGCTCCAGATAAGCCGAGAGGAAGGGGTAGGAAGGTGATGCCGTCTCCTGTCAAAGTAGTTGCTAGTGCCTATAACATTCCGGTGCTGCAACCTGTTAGCTTGCAGGCACCTTCTTTTTTAGAAGCACTAAAAATTTACCAAGCAGATTTGCAGGTAGTTGTCGCTTTTAGGATGTTGCCTCAAGTGGTATGGGCAATGCCCCCTTTAGGAACTTTTAACTTGCATGCTTCATGGTTACCCCAATACCGAGGTGCTGCACCTATCAATTGGGCTATTATCAATGGTGAGCGAGAGACCGGTGTAACTACCTTCTTTTTGGAGCAGGCTATGGATACTGGCCTTATTCTTTTTCAGGAGAAAGAGCCCATTGACGCTTGTGACACGGCTGGAACTTTGTATGAACGTCTCCAACACAAGGGTGCTCAGTTAGTTCTTAAAACAGTGCAGGCTATTGAGGCAGGCAACTACGTCCTAAGTTCTCAAGTAGCTACTCAGGAAAGTCTACGCAAGAAGGCGCCCAAGATTTACAAAGAGGATTGCCAAATTAACTGGAGCCAGGATGCAGCAGTCATTCGGAATTTTGTCCGGGGATTATCGCCGTACCCAGCTGCATGGACATCTTTCCATGGTCAAACTTATAAAATATTAGCCGTTGAAAAGTCAGAAGTTACTTTGTCGCATTTAGGGCCCGGCGAGGTCTACTCAGACGGGAAGTATAGTGTATGCGTAGGTACACGCGACACCCCGTTAGCCATCAAATCCTTACAGTTAGCAGGTAAACAACCAATGGGAATACGGGAATTTTTAAGGGGCCATAGCATATAAATAGACTTTCAAAGCATTTTAACATATTTTCAAAGAAGTTTCTCTTACCTACCCGAAAAAATAACTAGTTATGGATCAAATTCAAGCGTGTTTAGAGCAAGCCACTCGTTCTATGGAAAAGGCATATGTGCATACGCAGGGGGAGTTTACTAAAATTCGTGTGGGCAGGGCATTACCTAGCATGTTAGATGGTATTACGGTCATGTATTATGGTAACGCGACACCCATTCACCAAGTAGCTTCTATCAGTGCACCTGATGCAAGAACACTTTTAATTAAGCCTTGGGAGAATCGCTTAATCCCGGAACTAGAAAAGGCTATTTTAAACAGTAGACTAGCCCTAACACCGCAAAATGATGGAGAGACTATTCGGATCAATATTCCGCCCTTCACAGAGGAACGAAGGAAGGAATTAGTCAAACAAGTAAAGGTAGAAGCTGAAAAAGGAAAAGTCTTAGTTCGCAGTGCAAGAAAAGACACCAAGGACCATTTAAGGCAGTTACAGACAGCTGGATCCTCTGAAGACGCAATAAAAATGGCAGAAGAGCAAGTGCAGAAGTTGACAGATACCTATATCGGTAAGCTTGATGAGTTGCTCGCTGTCAAGGAAAGGGACGTGATGGCAGTGTAGGCACAGCGGTAACACATGATTTTCTTTGTGCGTTGAGATCTGGCAACTATGAAATGTATTCATCCATGGTCCTCACGGGTTCATTAGTCAACCTAAAAAGGATCATTGAATGCATCGGCAAATTGGGTTTACCGCAGGACACAATGTAACGCAGGGGCGGGGGTGTGCGTTTGATAGGACGTAAGGGTTGCCCTGGTGAAATAAAGAGGAAAAGAGGAGAGGTACCAGCGATGTACTGAAGAGAGTGTGTTTGGTGGCTATAAAGTAGCGCCTTACCAACTCAACTGCGCGTGTTGACAGCCTCTGATGCGAATGCTCTTGTCCACGAAGATCTAGCACGGCTAACGCCCCCAGCAGCAAGACGAAAACAATCGACTATTGCTCTCAGTAGTAGCATCAAGTCGAATTTCGTGCCTGCCAATAAGGTGTTTCGCCCATCCCCTACAAACCCCCTTGAGATAGTTTCTGCCCCTGCTACGGTCGCTTTTCAGGTGACTCAGGATCGCTTCTATCGCTGACCCAGGCTTGCTTGGTTTGTTGAGCACGCTTCGCTGGGTGGCCTACCGCTGGGCATAGCGAAGCCGGCATATTACCAATAGAGAGTGCTGGCGCACTTGCCCCATTGTCGGGCAACGGCATGACGCTGCGCAATAACTTTCCTGTCAGGGTTAGGGTCTTTAGGGAAGATGGTATTTTTCCTCTGTATGCTCGTGTCTACCATTACTTCATGCTAAATACTTGCCTTGATCCATTCTAATAAGAGCACAGTCAGCCTTAACTTGCCGCACGATGGCAGCACTGCTTTTTCCCTTGGCGTCTGTAATAAATACTTGGCCAAAGTGCTGCTGGACTATGAGTTGGACCAACCGCTCAATGCGTTGCTCATCTAGCTTGTCAAAAATATCGTCCAAGAGCAGTAATGGTTTTAACTGCAGTGCTCTGTACATGCACTCAAATTGTGCCAGTCGTAACGCAATGATGAACGATTTTTGCTGTCCTTGCGAGCCTATCTTTTTCAGGGGATGGCCATTCAATAGAAAATCTATTTCATCTCGGTGGACGCCCTTGGTAGTACGTTGCAGGGCTAGATCTTGCTGCAAGCTATTGCGGAATCTTTGTTCAAAGTCAGGAGACGCTACTTCTGAGACATAGACCAATTGTACTTCTTCGGAAGCAGCCACGAAGTATTGATAGTACTTTTGAAAGCTCGGCGCAAACGCTTGGATACAAGCCGTGCGTGCTACAAACAGGTGCTTACCTAATGGCAGTAGTCGATGTTCATAAGAACGAAGTAAATCTTGGTCTAACTTCCCTACTCCTTTGTATAACGCTAACAGGCTATTGCGTTGCTTCAATAGGTGCTGGTACTGTAGGAGGGTATTTAGGTAAGTCCTGTCTAGCTGGCAAAGGAGCATATCAAAAAACTTTCTCCTTCCCTCTCTCCCTCCACGGACCAGATCCATGTCATACGGTGTTGTCAATACAATTGGAAAAAGTCCAATGTGGTCACGCAGCCTATCGTAAGGTTTGTCATTGCTTTGGACATGCTTGCCACCATGCTTCTGAAAGATGCATCGTACGGTACAAGGCTTGTTATGTTTTAAAAATTGTCCCTCCACGGCAAATGCCTCATGGCCGTGCTGGATATTCTGCGTGTCTATCGCATTGAACGCACTTTTAGTCAGAGCGAGGTAGTGAATGCCATCCAAGAGTGTAGTTTTTCCTGCTCCATTGGGGCCTACAATCAAGTTCAGTTGGTCTGCAAAAGCCAGCTCAACGGCGGTGTGGTTTTTGAAGTGCGTGCACCGGAGTTTTCTAAGCAGCATCAACTTTTTTGGAGGTTTTTGGCTAGCTCCGTGTCTCCCTATCGTCTTTATAGTGAGATCGATTGTATGGAGCCCGTAACCAATTTTGCTACTGTGAGTCAGGCAATTTAGCCGAAATTAAAGCCGTCGGCAGACTTTTCAAAAGAGACCTATCTATTCTGGTACGAACGGATGCTGCTCATGCGTCAATTCGAGAAAAAGCGGCCAGCTGTGTGTCTAACAGAAAATGCAAGGATGCTGCTATTGTTGGGTGTGGAACGCCACCTATCTGGCAGTCATGGTATTGTAGGCGGACCAATTCCCCTGGGTGTGGGCATTGCTTTTTCAGGGGCATACCGAGAAGACGACCAACCTACGCGTTACTTTTATAGTAACGGTGCCGTATGCTAAGGGGATTTTCTCGAAGCGAGACCTGTACATGGGGAGTTTACGTATTAGGGCACATTTCAATAGCTTGATGCTGTTGCCCATTGCTTAATAGACACGTACTACCCCCTAATTCTCCTAAAAAAAGGGAATAAACCCACACGATTGTTGTAAAGAAACAGTTTCCGTTAGCTACAAGAATGTTTATTTAAATGATGCTATGCCATGTAGGGGTTTCGTGCCACATGGAGATGACAGTGCTTGCGTGCGATGTTCAATTCTCTGAGCGTGTACATCCAGCGATCAAACGCTGTTTGTTGGCCACATTGCTTTACAATTGTAATCCATCTCTCAGCCCAGAGCATCTAAGTGCACATGACACAACGGTACGAAGGGAGGAGGTCACTGCAACGCAGCAAGACGACACAGTGTCTGCAAGCTCTCCAACTGCAGACGTCAAAGTGCCTTCGTAGTCCATCAACGCTGTAGTGTCCTTTTCTTATAACGAAAAAGGAAAAAAGAAGAGGACCATGACGGCGTAATGGAGCAACGCGGGACAACGGCTCAAGGTGGTGGTTCGTCCACGCAACGCAGTGCTCCCTCCTTAGACCCACGAGAAATTTTAGCGGTCAAACTCAACAATCCTCAGGCAGCACTCGCCTTCGACCAAAGCATCTCGCTTTTTCACCTAACGCGCTGCTCGATCTACCCCTGGTTTAATTTCCTTGGTTGAAAGGGTGTCTGGGACCTCTGGAAGTATGTACGTGGATTTGCCACGAGCTTAGCGGGGCAGCATCGATGATGTTGCCTTGTTGCATCCAAACTCCGTGCTGGGCAAGTGGTACATTGAGTTGAAACAGCAGCCTATGCAGGTTGCTCTTCTCGGATAACTCGCTTCTAGAACGACTGAGCGTACGATGGTCAGGTACTGTGTCTTCTACATCCATGTCAGAGAGATCATACCAGGTTTGAAGCCACATCATCTTGACTAGTACCAAGGGTTTGTAGGCAGGCCTGCCGCATCCTAAACAGAGCGCCTACCAATCTTATCAAGCTTTTTTTCAAACACAGCCCAGTCTATCACGGCATTGATTGGATGAAAAAACTTGCTCTTTCTCGTTGTTCTTCTACAACATCTACACTAACAAAACTTCCTGGAACTCGCAGTCTATTAGATCGTTTGAAGGCGAGTGGGTCGGTACGGTAACACCGAAGAGAAATACTGGGGGTGATAGACGGGACTCGAACCCGCGACCTCTGGTACCACAAACCAGCGCTCTAACCAACTGAGCTACAATCACCGTATGAGGAAGTGCGTCTTTATGATGACGCACACGCCCCAAAGGAAACAAAAAACAAGCAATTCGCCAACTGTGTATCGTATGGATGCGTCTACAAAACACTGAGAGCATGCGCTTACGAGCACTGTCTGTAAATTGTTACCTTTGTCGTACAAGCAAAATTTTCGATGTCTTACCAAAATATTGTAACGCTTCTAGGTACCCAGGCAGAGAGTTTGCTCATGCATCGTTGTGAGTCCATCTTAAAAGAACAATTACACTTACCTAGCGCTAGCTTTGTAGATGAGGTATTCCTGCCTTCTAACAGGAATCCTCAAGTATTAAAGAGTCTGGCCAGTATCTTTGGGCATGGGCGGTTGGCCCATACGGGCTACCTGTCTATCTTGCCGGTAGATCAGGGTATAGAGCATACTGCGGGGGCTTCTTTTGCACTTAATCCTTGTTACTTCGATCCTGAAAATATCGTTAGGCTGGCACTTGAGGGTGGTTGCAACGCCATAGCTACTACTTTTGGAACTTTGGCTGCGACGGCTAGGAAGTATGCCCACAAGATTCCATGCATAGTCAAGATCAACCACAACGAGCTGCTTACTTATCCTAACAAGTACGACCAAACGATGTTTGGCACAGTAGAGGAGGCTTGGAACTTGGGCGCTGCAGCAGTGGGTGCAACCATTTATTTTGGCTCTTTAGCCTCTACTCGACAGTTGGTAGAGGTATCGCAAGCATTTGAAAGAGCACATGCATTAGGTATGGCTACCATTTTATGGTGCTATGCCAGAAACAATGCTTTCAGGACAGAAAATGATGATTATCATGTCTCTGCTGATATCACAGGGCAGGCGAACCACATAGGTGCTACCATACAGGCAGACTTCATCAAGCAAAAACTACCTGACAATAACGGTGGTTTCCAGGTACTCGGCTTCGGTAAAACACATGCCAAAATGTATGATCAGCTTACCACAACACACCCCATAGACCTCTGTCGTTATCAGGTGGCTAACTGCTATATGGGTAGGATAGGGCTCATCAACTCTGGAGGCACATCCCAGGGATCAACCGATCTAGTGGAGGCAATCAGAATAGCCGTCATCAATAAAAGAGCAGGGGGCATGGGGTTGATGATAGGTAGAAAGGCCTTTCAGAAGTCTATGAAGGAGGGTGTTGCCTTGCTGCATACCATCCAGGATGTATACTTAGCAAAAGAAGTGACCATAGCGTAGATGTTTCATTGGTAATGTAAAAAATGTATGGCTTGGTTCAAGAGAAAAACAAAAGGGATCCTAACACCCACAGCCGACAAGAAAGAAGGGCCCGATGGGCTTTGGTACAGAACCCCTAAAGGAAAAATCGTACACACTAAGGTACTACAAGAAAATGCATATGTATCCCCCGAAGATGGCTACCACGTGCGCATTGGCTCTAAGGAATATTTTGAACTTCTGTTTGATGATAACGAGTTCACTGAACTTCTCCCTCAGCTTACTTCAGTTGATCCACTCCAATTTGTCGATAGCCAGCCGTATACACAGCGGTTACAAGAAGCCCAAGAGAAAACGCAGTTGAAAGATGCTATCAGGGTGGCACATGGACACATGCAGGGTTTGAAGCTCGTCATTGCCTGTATGGACTTTAGTTTTATCGGTGGTTCTATGGGGGCAGTGGTTGGGGAGAAAATTGCCAAGGCCATTGACTATGCTTTGCAACACCACACGCCTTTGCTTATCATCTCCAAGTCGGGAGGGGCACGTATGATGGAAGCAGGGTTCTCTTTGATGCAAATGGCTAAAACTTCAGCCAAGCTACTTCAATTATCAGAAGCGAAGATCCCTTACCTCTCGCTGTTGACGGATCCTACTACCGGAGGCGTTAGTGCTTCTTTTGCCATGTTGGGCGACTTTAACATGGCTGAGCCGGGTGCACTGATTGGCTTTGCAGGACCTCGGGTGATTAGAGAGACTATTGGCAAAGACCTTCCCAGTGGCTTTCAGAGCGCTGAGTTTGTGCTAAAACATGGCTTTTTGGATCTTATCGTAGATCGCAGGGAATTAAAAAATACTTTAACGCGGTTGCTAAGTACATTAGAGGCTAGTTAGCCAATACCCATACATATCACAGCGCAAGAAAATTGGATGTGTCATGATATTTGATCAACGAGCCTTCGCAGGCGTGTACCAGGTGACCTATCAGGGTGTTGTCTACGACCTTCAACGGTGTTAAGCAATTTTTTGGGAACGCGTTGATTCAAGATAATCTGCTTTGTTGTGTACCACGTGTATCGTTGTGGGGGTCAAGTCCGAACCCCTACCTAGGAATTTAAGCAGGGCTTCTTTGGCAGTCCAGTACTCGAAAAATTTTGCTCGTCGGCCCTGATATGGCGTGCGTGCCAGCGTATGCTTTTCTTCCTTGCACAAGATCAGATCAACAACCCGCCAAAACTCAAATTTGGATCGGGGTATTCAATATCAACACCCACCGGATGGTTCGCTACTGCCATTGCCAGCAGGTTTTTAGTGTGTGAAAGATTGAAATGAAGGTGTTCAATATTGACATAAGGTTTCCCAAAATTATTTCTGTGGATATGAATCTCTTGAGGAAAAAGTTGGCAATGGCGCCTTAAAATGACCCTCCGCATGCCGTAAGTAATAATAAAATTTCCCCCATCTTCTTCCTTAATAAAGCCACGTTCTCTTGACCGTTCTGCAGCACTTAACAACTAATAAAACCTCTCTACGCACTCTTGACTGATATAAGAGCAATACAATTGGTATGAGATCTTCACGTGGCTAACTCGTGAATGAGGTTACATTTCCATAGCTCGGTGCTGTTGCCTGTTGCATCATGGACACGTGCTACTCTGGATTCCTCTTAAAAAAGAGGATAAGCCAGCATGATTGTAAGGAATTTTTTCTCGTGAACTACGAGAATATCCATTCAGATGATATTATGTCATGCAAAGGTTTCGGTAAGATTGATTCTTATTCTTTCTAGGTACCTCATCTTTGTCCTACTCTCACAGTTCTCAAAAGAATGAGTTGCTACCCAACGACCACAAGGAAGTATGTTGGGAAAGCCCTAACTTCACAGGCACGCCGAGCGTCTCCATGCTACTTTGATGTTACCCTTATAGCACTGAATTGTGGTCACTTAGTGTTGTGTTAGACCATGTTACAACGTCCTCAGTCTATTTTTTTACTGGTCACCGTGATCGTGTTATTGACCATGGTCTGGGCACCTGTATGGCCTAAAGAGGGGGTAGGTGTCCCGGTTGGTTCATGGCTGTGTTACATTGCATCAGGTATTGCTGTGTGTGCATTAGTGAGTTATCGAAACAGGCGTTTGCAAGTAAAACTAGGCTTATACAACACCTTGATACTGATGGGGCTGATGGGCTTTACCTATTACTCAGTCATGCAGCAAGTAACAAAAGGATTGCTAATTTGGTCGCTGCCCACCATTGCATTCGCCAGTAACCTGCTTGCCAGTTGGTACATCAGAAAGGATGAAAAGCTAATTGAGGATGCAGCAAGAATTCGTTAACTCAGATCAAGGATAGTGCATGATGGCGTCTAACAACAACGTTCAGTTAGTCCACCCAGCTATCCCAACTACCAAAAGGTGGCTCCTTCGCGACTTGCCTGAGGCCCAACAAGTGAACGCACTCACTTGTGATATTGGTGTCGGCCCCTCCATCGCTTCGCTGCTCGCACAAAAAGGCATCACTAACTTTGACCAAGCCAAAGCATATTTCAGGCCTTCGTTGGATGCGTTGCACGATCCTTTTTTGATGAAAGACATGGGTAAAGCGGTTCGTCGTTTGGCCCAAGCCATTACACAAAAAGAGAAAATTCTAGTCTATGGAGATTATGATGTAGACGGTGTGACTTCCGTGGCCATGTTTTATGGCTTTTTGAAAACGTTACAAGCGTGCACAGAATTATATATCCCAGATCGGTACACCGAAGGCTACGGTGTATCGATGCAAGCCATTCACTGGGCAGCAAAGGAGGACTTTAAACTGATCGTTAGCCTCGATTGTGGTATTAAGGCCACAGCTTGTATACAACAGGCCAATGCTTTGGGCATGGATGTGATTGTAGCTGATCACCACGAACCAGATGATGTGCTACCCGATGCGCATGCCATTCTAGACCCCAAACAACCGGGCTGTGCCTATCCTACTAGAGAACTATCAGGATGTGGGGTGGGCTTCAAGCTACTTCAAGCCTTGACATTGCAGCAAGGCCTTCCGCAAGAAATCCTATATGATTGTCTAGACCTGGTGGCTATCAGTATTGCCTGTGACATGGTACCGATCGTGGGGGAGAACAGAGTTTTAGCGTATCATGGCTTAAAAAAACTGAACACCACACCACGTCCTGGTTTGAAAGCATTGATGGAGATCGAGCACTTAACCCCACCCCTCAGTATCTCGAAACTGGTCTTTAGCCTGGGTCCACGTATCAATGCAGCAGGTAGAATCGACCATGCAAGTCTAGCTGTACGCTTGCTCTTGGCAGCAGACGAAGCAGAAGCAATGCACCTGGCTCATGCACTCAATAAGAAGAACAGCATAAGAAGAAACATCGATAGCATCACAACAGAAGAGGCCATTGCTATGATCAGCGCCAACCCTCACGGGGCCCGAGCCAAGACTACTGTGTTGTTTAAAGATAATTGGCACAAGGGCGTGATAGGCATTGTTGCCTCACGGTGTATTGAGCAATATTACCGCCCTACGGTGATTCTCACAGCTGTTCACGGCAAAGCTACGGGATCGGCCCGTTCTGTGGCGGGTTACAATGTCTATCAAGCGCTCTCGGCCTGTGCCGATTTGCTGAGCCAATATGGAGGGCATGCCTATGCGGCGGGGCTCACCCTGCCTCTGGAGCATATAGCAGCTTTCCAGCAGCGCTTTGAAGCTGTAGTGGCTGGCAGCATTGCAGACGAATTACTTGTCCCTCCCCAGATGATTGACTTGCCGCTCGTGTTCGAGGAAATCAACGGTAAGTTTTACAACGTCCTGAAACAAATGGCGCCTTTTGGTACTGGCAACATGAAAGCAGTCTTCGTTACAGAGAACCTAATGGCTAAGAGCTACCATATTCTGAAAGGGAAACACCTCAAAATGTATGTACAGCAACAAGGCTATCCGTATGTTTTGGAGGCTATTGGATTTGGGTTGGCGCACTACGAAGCCTTCTTGCGTACACAAAAACCTTTCAAAATGGCTTATACTGTAGAAGAAAATACGTACTTAGGGGAACGCAATTTGCAATTGCATATCAAAGACCTACAAGCCATGTAAAGTCCATTGCGTTGACTTTACTCTGATAAGAAGATCCAGCACTATGCAGTTACGTGCCGAAAATTTAGTAAAGAGATACAGGGGCCATGCGGTGGTTCGTGATGTCTCTCCTTATGTGTCGCAGGGGGAGATCGTAGGGTTACTTGGTCCCAATGGTGCCGGCAAGACGACTACTTTTTATATGATGGTAGGTTTGGTACAACCAAACGAAGGAGAAGTATATCTAAACGAAGAGTGTATTACGTCACTTCCGCTCTACAAGAGAGCACAAAGAGGCATTAGTTATTTGCCCCAAGAAGCATCCATCTTCCGCAACCTCACGGTAGAAGAAAACTTAATGGCTGTACTGGAGATGACACAACTTTCCAAAAACGAGCAGAAAGAAAAGATGGAAACATTGCTTGAGGAGTTTAGTATTACCCACATTAGAAGAAATAAGGGTATGGTCTTGTCGGGCGGGGAGCGCAGGAGGACAGAGATGGCCAGGGCATTGGCTATAGACCCTAAGTTTGTGTTGCTTGATGAGCCTTTTGCTGGTGTTGATCCTATTGCGGTAGAGGAAATCCAGACGCTGATAGCGCAGTTGAAGAATAGAAATATTGGTATTCTCATCACCGATCATAATGTTAACGAAACACTCTCGGTCACTGATCGCGCGTACCTCATGTACGAGGGGAGTCTTCTCAAGTCAGGTACTGCGGAGGAGTTGGCAGAGGATGAAAGGGTACGTGCAGTCTACCTGGGTAAGCATTTTGAGTTGAAGCGGAGAGTGTAACCAAAGCACCATACACAGAGAGACTTTTGCATGGCGTAGGAGCGTTGGAACGAGCATTTTTGTAGTTGACAAGAAAGGTTTCCTGACAATCCTATTTGCTTATCCCCAATTTTAAAGGAGAGCTCGAGGGTAGTGCGTTTCTGTTAAGCAATGGGTGGCGCCAAGCTATTGAAATGTTCCGCAATTCGTAGATGCCCCATGCAAAGGTCGCCCTGTGTAAGACCCATACCATAAGTCAATCTCTCCACACAGAGTTTAGATGATCTATTCCTCCTGCTGAGTTAAGGACGCGAGAGCACTCTTCGCCTGCATGACTTGGTCCAGCAGTCAAAAGTCGGGATAGCTCTAAAGCACGCTTTTGTATGATAACAGCGAAAGATACGCCCCCAATTTTTAAACAAATAGAGCAGCTAGCTTTGTCCCGCAACAAAGAGGTGTACACCACTGTCAGTGTGGTTTACGAATGCGGGGAGCGACGAACGTACTTTTGTGTGTGGCAACACCCCCACTGGCGGCAGGTCATGAATTTGGTTATGCCCATTTTGCCTTTGGATCTATTGAGCATGTCATGAATTTGTGTGTATCGGAGATGGAGTGTCTACACTGGATGATCATGGGCAAAGCAAGAAAGGCAATGAGAAAAAATAAACGCAACACTAAACCTGCACGTGATGTGTTTATTTTTGACATTTATACATAACTTAGATTTCTTCGTGCTACGAAACTTAGTAGCAGCCACAAAAGCACTAACGTTTATGAAGTTTATTGTATCCTCGTCTGCCTTGTCCAAACAGCTAGCTGCCGTCAGCGGCGTGATCGCCAATAATCCCGTTGTGCCCATCCTAGAAAACTTTCTGTTTGAGATTGATGGCAAGCAGCTTATGGTCACTGCTTCTGACTTACAGACGTCTATAACCACGGAGTTGGCCGTAGAAGCCCAAGAAAGAGCCAGTATCGCTATACCAGCACGCATTTTACTTGAGACTTTGAAGAATCTACCAGAACAGCCTGTTACCTTCTCAATCAATGAGGGTACCTATGGGGTAGAAATTAGCTCCAACAACGGGCGGTACCGATTGGCGGGAGAGAATGCTACTGATTTCCCCAAGCTGGGACCAGTGCAAAAGCGAGTTTCGGTAGATATAGAGGCTAAAGTGTTAAAGAGGGCCATCAATCAAACCATTATTGCCGCAAGCAATGATGAGCTAAGGCCTGCCATGAACGGGATTTGCATAGATTTCAGTGACTCCAGTGCTACTTTCGTTGCTACAGACGGCCATAGACTGGTTCGCTGTATTCGGTCAGATGTGGGTGTAGCCACACAGCAACCATTGATTGTCCCTAGAAAGACCCTTATTCTGCTCAATACTTTGCTTTCTAGTGAGTCTCAAACAGTGAACGTTGCTTTTAACGATAGTCATGTTTACTTCAAGCTGGCCCATATGAGCATGGTGTCTCGGTTGATCGATGAGCGTTATCCTGATTATGAGCGTGTGATTCCTACCGATAACGTTAATAAGCTTACTATTCATCGGATGAGTTTCTTGAGTTCGCTCAAGCGAATTGCTATTTATGCCAACAGAACTACACACCAAATCAAACTCTCTATTGCGGGAAGCGAGCTTCAGATTTTTGCAGAAGACTTTGATTTTTCCAACGATGCCAACGAGCGGTTGACATGTGAATATGAGGGTAACGATCTAGAGATTGGATTCAACGCTAAGTTCTTAGTTGAAATGCTACAGAATCTGACCGTAGAAGAAGTAGAAATGCATTTTTCAACGCCCAGTAAGGCTAGCTTGATATTCCCTAAGGAAAAAGAAGACAACGAAGACCTCATGCTATTAATTATGCCCGTCATTCTCAATCCAAACTAGATCTCTAATCTGGCCCAGTATGTCTCTAGGAATTGGTTTCCTTTCGGATGTATTTGGGTGTACATAAGACCTCTGCGCAGTTTTTGGTCAAGTTCAGGGCAAATTTCCTGATGTAGTAGATAACATATAAAATTTATTTGCCGGGTGTATGTCTTCGTAGTCTTCACAGTCCATAGGATTCTTTTCCTTCTTTCGATCCTTTTTTCAGAAGCGAGAAAGCCGTAGGTGTGTCGATGTTTTTATCGCTTATTTCTTGTACATGCATGTTTTCAGTGCTTCTTACGAGGGGCACGTTCAATACCACTCTTCATGGATAAAAACCAGTTGATAGGCTTGACGCTTATTTTCGCGATGCTCCTTGCTTATACGCGATTTTTTGCTCCTGGGCCTTCGGTACAGCCCGTCAGTATGGAAACCCATCGAGATCCAGTTGTCGCAAAAATACCCGATCTTCACCAAGGCAAAACTCCAGACCTGGCTAGTCGTTCTCTTATTGATTCATCACAGTATGGCATTTTGGCACCTGCTGCGCTAGGTGTAGAAAAGGAAGTGGTGCTAGAGAATGAAGTGATACGTGTAACGCTCACCTCTCTGGGAGGTAGTGTGAAGAAAGTGGTACTCAAGAAGTATAAAGACCACAGCAATCAACCACTCACCTTGTTAGATGAGCAGAGCAGTTCCATGGGCTTTCAGTTGCCTGTACATGGCCAGAAGCTCAATACCAGTGCTCTGTTTTTTGAAACGATACCACCAGATCAAAGCCGAGGAGAGACTGGCCCGATGACAGCCACTTTTTCTCTGCCTCTGGGACCTGACCAGTACATCCGCCAGATCTTTGCTTTGTCAGATGCGGGCTACACACTCACGCACACGTGGGAGATAGTGGGCTTAGATGCCGTGCTGGGGCAAGAACCGATCCAGTTTATATGGCATGACTTTATTAAAAGGGCAGAAAAGGACATTGTAGCCTGCCGGAATAAAACAACGATCAATTATTATTTGGCTGCCCATAAGTTTGCCCATCTCAAAGAGAGCGCGGAGAAAGAGCAAGAGCAACTGTTGCAAAGTCCCGTTCAGTGGGTGGGGATCAAACAACGGTTCTTTACAGCAGGCATCATTGCCCAGGAGGCTTTTGTAGGTGGTCGCATAGCGACGAGGCCAACACCCCAAAGTACTACTACCGTCAAAGAGGCCGAAGTATGCTTAGCGCTACCCAATACTGACTCACAGCATGATAGAAGAGGACAGTTTACATTTTATTTCGGTCCTAATGACTACCAGACACTTAAACAAGTGACTAAGGGATTTTCCCAAAACATCTCGCTAGGTTGGCCGGTTGTGCGTTGGATTAATCTATACCTAATTATACCTGTCTTTTCCCTGCTAGAGCAGCACATTGGTAGCTACGGCATCATCATTATTCTCCTTGTCATCCTTATCAAGGGTTTACTGTTGCCTCTTTCCTACAAATCTTACATTGCTATGGCTAAGATGCGGGTCATAAAGCCTGCTCTCGATGTTATCAAAGCTAGGCACGGAGAGGATATACAGAAAATACAGATGGAGCAAATGGGTCTTTATCGGGAGATGGGTATCAACCCACTGAGTGGCTGTGTGCCCGTGCTGTTACAGATGCCTATTTTGTTGGCGATGTTTAATTTCTTTCCCAATGCTATTGCCTTACGCCAGCAGGCTTTTTTATGGGCCAATGACCTATCTACCTATGATGCAATCATTCGACTACCTTTCAGTGTACCTGCCTACGGCAGCCATGTGAGTTTGTTTACGCTGCTCATGACTGCTTCTACCATACTCTACACTTGGTCTAACAATCAGTTAACACCTGTCCAGGGGCCTATGAAGGTTATGACCTATATGATGCCGTTTACTTTTATGTTTATTCTCAACGGTTTTCCTGCGGGTCTGAGCTTCTATTATTTCGTCTCCAATCTAGTCACGTTTGGTCAGCAAAGTTTGATCAAGCGGTTTGTAGACGAAGAGAAAATTAAGAGGAAACTAGAAGAGAATAAGGCACAAAACAAAGACAGAAAAAAGTCTAGGTTTCAGTTACACCTGGAAGGGGCTATAAAGGCAGAAGGGAAAATGAGGAAAATATCGAGTAAGAAACCCAAGGCATAGTACTCTTGTTAGTGTTGAGGCACCTCCTTCAGGGAGCTAGTGGTATGTTCATTGCCTTGCTAAAGTGTGTTTGAATGGTATAGTTCTTTTTAGGGCCATGTACTTGATAGGTTAACTGGAAGTATTTGTGGTTCACAAATATGTATTGTGCCTTGTAAACATCCTCGGCGCACTCATGTGTACCTGTTGCCATCAGCGTCTGATTAGTACTCTCGGTACAATAGAACTGCAAGGTATGCAACAGTTCAGCAGGTTGCTGTTGTGCTTGGTCCCAAAAATAGACCGCTATTGTTTCCTGGTTATATACATAGGCATACGCACGATAGGCAGGAAACGGTCGGCTGTTGCCAAAAGCAGCGTTACCTTGTTCTTGGTAATGCAATACGCCATTTTGCCATGGCCGAAAGAGGGCTGTGCCTCGCATGTGTCCCTGAGTTCCCAAACGCCGCCTGAATTCCCACACACCTGTCAGGTGTGCGAACAGTTTTTTCAGCATATTTGTCCTGCGATCTTGTGATGGATACGTATATTTGTCGTCTCGTGTTAGAGATGCTAGGTAGTAGTTTTTTTCTTGACAAGCGGATAGAAGTAACATATAGTTTGGCAAGGTGACTGGCAACGATTTTCACTATTTTGTGGGGGAAGTTGGTGAACTAATTATGATCTTTTATGAAAAGAGACTTTATATCCTTTTTTGTGGGCGTGGCAGTGGGTGCTGTGCTGGGCGTCTTAATAAGTGACGAAGACAAAAAGAAAATGCAGAAGGCCCTAGCAAAACAGGCTGTAAAGCTGCGAAGGGAGCTTACGCATGAGCATCCCATCAGAGAGGGCGCTGAGAAGTTAAAGAAGTTTGTGAAAGAGCACCTGGGTTAGCAGTGGCATACGACGTATTCCGTGTATTTTAGAGCCGCTTTGTGGCGTGTCTCCCCGTCGCTGCCAGGCCGTAGGTGGTGCATGCAACAAGATATGGCAGCTGGTGATTTCTTCTGGTTGGGCTTCTTGTAGATGGCATCTATTTCAACGTGCGTAAGCGTACTCAATTTCCCGTATAAAGAAGACTGGCACACTGTTCAAGGCTTTCTTATACCTTCTATACCACAGTTATGATGACGGCAAGTTTAAGTGAGCAGGAACTTATAAGAACAAGAAAAAAAGAGAAACTCGAGGCGCTAGGTATTCATCCCTACCCTGCAGCTACTTTCCCGACCAATACATCTGCAAAAGACATTTTAGCGAATTATCCTTCCGATCCAGTACGTTACCAACAGGTGGCCATGGCAGGGCGGCTGATGAGCCTTAGGGTCATGGGATCGGCCTCATTTGCTGAACTGCAAGATGCTAGTGGGCGAATTCAGTTGTATGTACATAGAGATACCTTGTGTCCAGACCAAGACAAAACTTTTTACAACACAGTTTTTAAAAAACTTATTGACCTGGGTGATATTGTTGGGGTGTATGGCCACGCGTTCAAGACGCAAATGGGTACCATCTCTGTGCATGTTACACAACTTATCTTGTTGACCAAAGCCTTGAAACCTTTACCCGTCGTCAAAGAGGTAGTAGAACATGGTATCGTAAAAACTTACGATGCTTTTACTGACCCTGAACAGCGCTACAGACAACGTTACGTAGACCTAATTGTCAATCCACATGTGCGCGAGATATTCATCAAGCGTGCCCAGCTTATTCAGTCTATTCGGCAGTATCTACAAGCACAAGGTTATCTAGAAGTAGAAACCCCTATCCTGCAACCTATCTATGGTGGTGCAGCTGCTCGTCCTTTCAAAACTCACCACAATGCCCTCGATACGCCGTTATATTTACGTATTGCCAATGAATTGTACCTGAAGAGACTTATCGTCGGGGGATATGAAGGAGTTTATGAGTTTGCCAAAGACTTTCGTAATGAAGGCATGTCGCGTTTTCATAACCCTGAGTTCACGATGCTAGAGGCGTATGTAGCCTATAAAGACTATCTGTGGATGATGGATCAGATAGAAATACTATTGGAAAAGGTGGCCTTGGATCTTCATGGCACCACTGAGGTTCGTGTAGGCCAACACACTATCAATTTCCAACGGCCATGGAAACGATTTACTCTATTTGAAGTCATCCAGCATTTCACAGGCATAGATGTACATGGCATGGATGAAGTAGCACTCCGCGATGTAGCTCGTAAATTAGGCACTACTGTGGCCACCTCGGCAGGGAAGGGAAAAATCATCGATGAACTCTTTGGGGATCACTGTGAACCTAAGCTGATTCAGCCTACATTTATTACAGATTATCCGATAGAAATGTCACCATTGGCCAAACGGCACCGTGATCATCCTACTTTGGCAGAGCGGTTTGAGGTCATTTGCAATGGCAAGGAAATTTGCAATGCTTTTTCTGAGCTCAACGATCCGTTAGACCAGCGCCGGCGGTTTGAAGAACAGCTCGAACTTGGCAAAAGGGGAGACGAAGAGGCTATGGCATTGGATGAAGACTTCCTGCGTGCTTTGCGTTACGGTATGCCGCCTACCGTGGGCGTGGGTATTGGCATTGACCGGCTTGCTATGATTATGGCCAATGCAGCTTCTATCCAAGAAGTCATCTTTTTCCCCCAAATGCGGCCAGAGAAACAAGCGTGAACTTGGAAAGTAGTGTAGATGGCGTGTGAGCGAAAAAGAGACTATGAGTGCCCCTAGATAGCTGTAGACAAGTCGTTGTTAGTTGACCTTGATTTCCTTCACAGGTTGTATTCCCGTTGACTATCTTGAAATAAGCATAAGTAGATGGGTGACGTCTGTGTCACTAGCCATTACCTTAACCCCCGGCCACCACTTTTTGCAGTGTACAGGACTTTACTCAAGGGAGGGGGTCTCAAAAGTCCCTTTGGGGGGCCACTTCTCCTCCTTATCGCGCTACTCTTTTCCCCCTTTTCTTCAATCCAATGACACAGTCAATACCCCATTCGTCGATTTCTGTAGCAAAATTGCCTCGTTGTAGACCTGACACCGCCAGATTCACTACAAAGTCCTGTGATTTTTCCTCAATACGAACAGCGGAAATACTGATTTGCTAACAGGAAATGCAACAACTCTAGGATTTTTTAAGTACCTCACAGAGGTAACCCAACTAAACAATACGTTGAATAAGCAAAAAAAGCGCCTTTTGATAGGGCGAGGTGGCTGTGCGGGACAATAACTCAAGGGCTTTCTGCTGGTACTGTAGTATCATCTTTTGTGTGTAGTCCATACCTGCGGATTGTCGTACAAAGGTTAGTATTTCTTCTCGCTGTTGGGGATGGTCCTGGAAATTTTTGAGACTGTTCAAAATTTCCTGCTGTTGCCGTGTAGGGGTTTGTTGTAGCGCATGTATCAGCGGTAAGGTGAGTTTTCTTCCTTGTAGGTCCATACCTAAGGGCTTGCCTAAATTTTCGGTACCGTAGTCTAGCCAGTCATCTTTGAGTTGAAAGGCCATCCCTATTTGTTCCCCTACTCTTCGCATATTGGCTACCTGTGCCTCAGAGGCTCCGGCTGCTATGGCACCTGCCGCCAAGCAAGTGCCAAACAGGTGCGCTGTCTTTTTGTAGATAATATCTAGATAGATGGATTCTGTAGTATCACATGTCTCAGTTTGTGCTAGTTGGCGTAACTCCCCTGTGCTCATGGCCTGGGCTGTTTCGGTGATGAGGGTCAGTAAATCGTAATCTTGGTGTTGGGTTGCTAGTTGAAAGCCTTTAGCCAAGAGATAATCGCCAAACAGTATGGCTATCTTATTGTTCCAAACGGCATTGATGGAAGGTTTTCCGCGCCGTTGCGTGGCTTCGTCTACGACATCGTCGTGTGCCAGCGATGCCTGGTGCAAAAGTGTCACTAATACTGCACCGCGTAAGGCTTTTGCTGTCATGTTTTCACAAGCACCAGCGGCCAATAACACTAGTGTAGGGCGTAGTTGCTTGCCCGGCGATTGGAATGTATAACGTGCAACTCGTTGGAGTAGGTGATCATCTTTTGGGATCAATGTGTGTATTTGTGCCTCTAATGCAAGCATTTCATTAGCAATAAGTGTTTGTACTTCCTTCATTGGGGATGGATGATATGCTTATATGTTATGGCTGTTTAATAAGCGGGTTATGGGACTCAATGTGTGAAGCCCGGGTTGCCTGTGTTGGTAGCCTGATTGGCTAATACCCCTTCAGCACACTCGCCCTGTCTTTGTGTGCCTCCTACAGTCGATCCATGTTTTGTTTTACAGTTGTTTAAGACGCTCTTCTAACAGCTTACATTTGACTTGGGCATCAGCTTGTTTTTTACGTTCGTTAGCTACGACCTGTTCTGGAGCGTGTTGAGTGAAGCGTTCGTTACGGAGCTTTTTTGAGACACTTTCTAGGAAGCCTTGGGTATAGGCCAGTTCCTTCTCTAGGCGCATTTTTTCCTTCGCTGTATCTACCTGATGGCCCAGAGTGAGATAAAATGTTGTGCCTTGAATGCTACAGCTGATCGCATCTTGCGGTTCATTCTGAGTGGCAACAATGTCGGCTAGGTGCGCCAGCTTTTTGACGTAAGTAGCAAAGGGTGTGAGCCAAGTGGGCAATGCCGTATTCTTAACGTATGCTGGAAGGTGCTGCTTGGGTAAGACTTTGCCTTGTTTGCATAGACTTCTAAGAATTGTTACCAGTTCAAAAGACGTCGCTGCATGGCGAAGTATGGTAGAGTCGTATGGTGCTGCCTGGGGCCAGGGAGCTACGATGAGACAATCTTGTTTCTGTCTTGGCCGTAACTGGTGCCAGAGCTCTTCGGTGATAAAGGGCATGAAGGGGTGCAGCAGTTTGAGTAAGCATTCCAGGAACTTTATCGTAGCGCTGTAGACACTGACGGCTATTTCCTTGCCATGGGTAGGCTTGATCATCTCTAGGTACCACGAGCAGAAGTCATCCCACACCAGTTTGTAGAGCGCCATGAGTGCATCTGATATGCGGAAATGCTGGAAATGTCCATGGACGTCTTCCAGTACTTGATTTAGTCTAGCCTGGAACCACTGGATGGCTATCGTGTGTGTCTCCTCGGCCTGTTCTATGGGTTGCCAATGCTGGAGGAGACGAAAAGCATTCCATAGTTTGTTAACAAAGTTTCTGCCCTGTTCACAACGTTTGGTGTCAAACAGTAGGTCGTTGCCGGCAGGAGCACTGAGTAGCATGCCTACCCGAACGCCATCAGCACTGTATTGTTCTATGAGTTCTACCGGCTCTGGTGAGTTGCCCAAAGACTTGGACATTTTCTTGCTCTGCTGGTCGCGCACAATGCCCGTGAAATACACGTTTCTAAACGGAGGTGTGTCTTGGAAGGCGTAACCTGCCATAATCATTCTAGCTACCCAGAAGAAAATAATTTCTGGAGCAGTCACTAGGTCGTTGGTAGGGTAGAAGTAGCGGAAATCCGGATTATCAGGGTGTTGAATGCCGTCAAAAACACTCAGAGGCCACAGCCAAGAAGAGAACCATGTGTCGAGTACGTCTTTGTCTTGGTGTAGATCTCCCTCGGTCAGGGTTGCGTTACCTGTTTTTTCTTGCGCTTTTTTCAGAGCTGTTGCCTTGTCGTGGGCTACCACCACATTACCATCCGACAAGTAGTAAGCGGGAATGCGGTGCCCCCACCAGAGCTGCCTAGAGATACACCAGTCTCGTACTTCATTGAGCCATGTCTCATACATATTCTGAAATTTGGCAGGGTAAAATCGGATAGTCCCATCTAATACGTGCTTCAGAGCGGGCTTAGACAAGGCCTGCATCTTTACAAACCATTGGGTAGAAAGACGCGGCTCGACAACAGCGTCGGTTCGTTCCGAAAAGCCCACGTTGTGGATATGGTCATCGGCTTTGACTAGGTAGCCTTCAGCATCAAGCTGTTGAACAATCTTTTGACGTGCCACAAAGCGATCTTCACCTATGTAGTGCCCAGCTGCCTCATTCAAGGTGCCGTCTTCATTGAGTATGTCGATAATAGCCAGGTGGTGCTTTTCGCCTAAAATATAGTCATTCATGTCATGAGCAGGGGTCACTTTCAGGCAGCCCGTGCCAAATGCTGGATCTACATAAGTATCTGTAATGATGGGAATAGGCCTGTTGATCAGGGGCACTAAAACTTGCTGGCCTTGCAGGTGTTGGTACCGGGCGTCTTGGGGATGTATGCAAACAGCGGTGTCGCCTAGGATAGTTTCTGGCCGTGTGGTAGCAACGGTTACATGTGTGTCACGTCCCACTACTCGATAGCGGATGTAGTACAGTTTTGTTTGGACTTCTTTATAAATCACTTCATCGTCGGCAAGAGCGGTCTTCCCTGCTGGATCCCAGTGTATCATCCGCTTGCTCTGGTAGATGTATCCTCGCTCATAAAGTTGAATAAATACGGTTTGTACGGCTGCTGCGGGGCCTTGATCCAACGTAAAGCAGGTTCGTTTCCAATCGCACGAAATACCCAGTTTTTTGAGCTGCTCCAGGATGATACCTCCATATTTGTTTTTCCAAGACCAAGCATGGTGCAAGAATTCCTCTCTTGTCAGGTCATGTTTAACAATGCCTTGTTGTTGGAGCATGGCTACGACTTTAGCTTCCGTAGCAATGGAAGCATGGTCAAGACCAGGTACCCAGCAGGCTTCCTTACCTTCCATACGAGCTTTTCGTACCAGGACATCTTGTATAGTATTGTTTAAGATATGTCCCATGTGCAGCTTACCTGTTACGTTGGGTGGCGGCATGATCACGGTATAGGGCTCCCGATCAGCGTTTGGAACAGCATGAAAAAAGCCATTTTCCAGCCAGTAGGCATACCACTTTGACTCTGTGGTCTTGTGATTATAGTGCAGTGGAGATTTCATCATCTACGTAGGCGTTTTTGCATCGTACATCACGTAAATAGCTGTATGTTCGACGTTGTGTTGGTCTTGTACCAAGGGTATGGCGGTCGATTAGGATTTAGACTTCTCAAAAGTTGATGGGGTCATAGTGGTGTACGGTGTGCGGAGATCAAAGCCTCTACAAGGGTGGCATGCGATTATCTTGTTGAAGGAAGAGACTTCTTTTACAAGCGTTGGGACCATGTAAACGCATTTTTACTTAACGATATAGCGAAAGCTATGTTCTAATTTTTTTATGCTACCCGCTGTCCGAAAGACAACGTTGCCACGCTGCATGTAGGTGTGTACAAGCACGCACCTACATGCAGCGTAGCCTTTTTTCAAAGATGCCATGCGCCTGTGATTGCTGTCACCTACATTGATGCCTCTGCGTAACGATATATACTTATGATGCGTAAAATACCTGAGAGTGCTTCGGCTGTGTGGCATCACTCATGGATGTGTATTCCTAGGGCTCAGCAAGTAGGGTAAGCGGAGTGGGAGGGATTCGAACCCCCGGTGCCCTTTTCAAGGCACACCCACTTTCCAGGCGAGCACCTTCAACCACTCGGTCACCACTCCGGTTGTGCTGCGTATGCAGCGCAGTGCAAAGTTAAGCTATCGTTCTACAACTTGATGCTTCTAAATATATTAGTCGCGTTTTCTGTTGTTATTTTAGCTACTGTCTCCAGGTCGGTTGCCTTGATATCCGCTATTTTTGCTGCGATGTGGCGCAGGTAAGCAGGCTCATTTCGTTGGCCGCGATGGGGTGTAGGGGTTAGGTAGGGTGCATCCGTTTCTAGCACCATGTGTTCCAGGTCGGTGGCTGCGACTACGCGATCCAGGCCTGAATTTTTGAAAGTAACCACACCCCCAATACCCAGATAAAAGCCTAGTGCAATAATTTGTTCTGCTTCTTGTAAGCTACCGTTAAAGCAATGAAAAATGCCTCTGAGGTTCCCATTTTGGTATTTCTCCAGTATTTGCAAAGTGGATTTTATGCTGGCTCTGCAATGAAGAACCACAGGCAGCTGGTATTGTTGAGCCCAAGTGAGCTGTATGGCCAATGCCTCTTCTTGTTGTGCCTGGTAAGCTTTGTTGTGGTATAAGTCGATGCCAATTTCTCCGATGGCTACAAAAGAGCGCTTGGCTAGCCAAGTTGCTATGTGTGCTAACTGTTCTTCGAAGTCGTTACCAATGTGGCAAGGGTGGATGCCCAGCATAGCAGCACACAGATTTGGATACTTCTCCTCCAGTGCTAACATTTTCTCTATGGTGTCTAGATCTATATTGGGCATATAAATCTTGTGTACATGATGGTCTCGGCTGCGCGCCACGACCTGCCCTATGTCTGCTTCAAATTCAGAGGCATAAAGGTGTGCGTGGGTGTCAATGAATTCCATAAAACTCCTTGAGTAAACGGTAAACAACTGAATGCAAAGGTAGGGTTTCATTTCCGTTGGCCTAGCTCGATGGCCTGCATGTGGCTGATACACTTGTTTTGTAGTGTGAAGCGGAGTAGCGTACGCACTTGGTGGAAACCTTCTCTGCCCGCAGCTCCTGGGTTGAGGTAAAGCAAGGGTGAATATTGAGGATCGTGCGTGACATGCAAGATGTGAGAATGGCCGCATACCAAGATGTCAGGTATGTTTTCTTGCAATAAAGTGAGGATGGTGGGTGTGTAGTAGGGTGGTCTGCCACCTATGTGCGTCATCCACACACGTA
Source organism: uncultured Cytophagales bacterium (assembly GCA_964455155.1). Classification (GTDB taxonomy): domain Bacteria; phylum Bacteroidota; class Bacteroidia; order Cytophagales; family Amoebophilaceae; genus UBA8403. The sequence continues at coordinate 41,084 of CAYVYH010000002.1, forward strand.
GTCCCTCGCATGTAAAACGTAGATGCTGAGGATAATTACAGCGTATGTCTCGGCCATCGATGTTGCCATGAACGGCCCGAAGAGGCCTGAAATTAGCCAGGCGTACGGCCACCGTTGACGAACCAATATCACCCGCATGCCAAAGTTCATCACAATCTTCGAAATAATGAAACACCCGGTCATCGAGCCAGCTATGGGTGTCGGAAAGTAATCCAATTCTCATCATCTCGATGCTGGTTCTATTTGCCCACTGCCATCTTTATTCAATTAGGTCAACTTGGCGCTATGTGTGGATAATCGCTTTCAAGCATTTATTTTGACCGTCCATATCTTTGACTCGTGTTATGGAGTCCTAGCACGGTCAAATAAGCCACCCCTAGTGCCTATATTTGGGCGCTAGCGCACCACAAGTTAAAGCATAACTAAGACCGTTCGTGTACATAGAACAGCAAATTATAACAGTTATCCAACAAGCTCTTCAACAAAGTTTTGGACTGGCTGTATCGCTTACAGACCTTCTCTTGCAGCCTACACATCCAGGATTTGAAGGGGAATACACCTTTGTGACTTTTCCTTGGGCAGGGCGTTGTCAGCAGCGGCCTGAGGAAGTGGCCCGGCAATTAGGGAATTGGATCAAAGAGCAGAGCCCTTTGGTATCGGATTTCAATGTTGTCCAAGGTTTCTTAAACCTCACTGTGGCTGATCATGTGTGGTTAAAGCAGCTGGTGATGATGAGTAAGGATGTACATTTTGGCTTTTTGCCTTCGAACGGACAAAGAGTAGTCATTGAATTTTCTTCCCCCAACACCAATAAGCCGTTACATCTAGGACATTTGCGGAATAATTTTTTGGGTCATGCGGTGGCCGAAATATTGAAGGCTTCAGGCTACGAGGTGTACAAGGTCAACCTGGTCAACGATCGGGGGATTCATATTTGTAAGTCCATGGTGGCCTATCAGCAATTTGGCCAGGGAGAAACTCCTGAGACGGCAGGCCTCAAGGGAGATCACCTCGTGGGTAAGTATTATGTCCATTTTGACCAGGTTTACAAGGAGCAAGTTGCCTCCTTGACTCAACAGCTTGGTGATCAAGAACGTGCTGTCAAAGAAGCTCCTATTTTTCTTAGCGCGCGTCAAATGCTGCAAAAGTGGGAACAGGGAGACATGGTAGTGCGTGCTTTGTGGTCGACCATGAATGCCTGGGTCTACCGGGGATTTGAGGCTACTTATGAGCGACTGGGAATCATTTTTGATAGCACTTACTATGAGTCACAAATCTACCTGTTGGGCAAACAGGTGGTCGAAGAGGGGCTACTGCAAGCTGTTTTTTATAGAAAGAAAGATGGGTCTGTCTGGGCTGACTTAACAGAGGAGGGGCTCGATCATAAGCTTGTACTGCGGGAAGACGGTACGTCAGTATACATGACCCAAGATCTGGGGGTGGCAGACTTACGCTATGCACATTATCGTTTTGATCGATCTATTTACGTGGTGGGCAATGAACAAGACTACCACTTTGAGGTCTTGTTTAAGTTGATGAGACGGTTAGGGCGCAGTTATACCAACAACATGTATCACTTATCTTACGGTATGGTGGACTTACCCACAGGCAAGATGAAGTCGCGTGAAGGTACTGTGGTGGATGCTGACCAACTGATCGAGGAGATGGTTCATATGGCAGCACAACACACCCAGGAGCTAGGTAAGATTGATGACTTTTCTGAAGAGGAAGCCCAGCAGCTTTACCATACTCTAGCCATGGGAGCGCTAAAATTCTTCTTATTACGTGTAGAAGCCAAAAAGAGGCTTCTATTTGACCCCCAGGCTTCAATTGACTTCCAGGGGCATACGGGGCCCTATATTCAGTATACATATGCGCGTATCGCTGCTATCCTAAGGAAGGCCCAGGATGCAGCGATAGCCTATGAAGGGGATGTCTTGGAAGAACACCTCGCCTTGGAGCCAGCAGAGAGAATGGTGATGGTGCAGCTTCACAAGTTTCCGAAAAAGCTACGAGAAGCTGCTGAAGCCTATTCGCCAGCTATCATAGCTCAATATGTTTTTGAGTTAGCTAAGAGCTATAATAGGATGTATGGGGAAGTTACTATACTTCAAGAAAGCGATCCGATGTTAAGAGCACTTAGGTTGTGCCTTTCAGCTACGGTGGCGCGCATAATCCAGAGGAGTATGGAACTCTTAGGCATAACAGTACCCACGCGGATGTGAGGTAGCCAGAGCGATTACGCAGATTATTTTTTGTCTTGTGGCACCGGTTTCTTAGCAGGATTAAACAGGACCAGGCGTCATGTCGTCTCCACCCGGTTGTGGATCCGCCCAATCTCTTTACCCTCTTTATTGTTGTCACTACCACTTTCTCCCCCCTTTCTTTTTCTGCGCTGGGTGCCTCTTCTTTCTCTCCTTGCGCCTGTACTGTTATTTCTGATGTTTAGGATATTCCGCGGATCCCTCGGGTCTAAGTAACTTGGGCTTCCTCGGTTGCTTCTTCTGCGCTCTTCTCTTGTTGCTCTGTGCTATTGTTGCTAGCGCTTGTGTGACCTCTTGGGCAGCGACGACTTTTTCTTCCCCTTCTTTTTTGATTGCTTCTTCTGCACTAGCCCCTTCTCTTGTTGCTCCTGTGCTATTGTTGCTAGCACTTGTGCAACCTCTTGGGCAGCAGCGACTTTTTCTTCTCCTTCTTTGACTGATTCTTCTGCGCTAGCCCCTTCTCTTGATTGCTCTTGTGCTATTGTTGCTAGCACTTGTGCAACCTCTTGGGCAGCGACTTTTTCTTCTCCTTCTTTGATTGCTTCTTCTGCGCTAGCCTCTTCTCTTGATTGCTCTTGTGGTGC
>CAYVYH010000002.1:44031-51200 GCA_964455155.1 uncultured Cytophagales bacterium
CCCCTCCTTTGACTGTTTCTCCTGGATTAGCCCCTTCTTGCTCTTGTGGTGCCGTTTTTAGCACCTGGGGTACTTGTGCGACCTCTTGGGTAGCCGTAGCTTCTTCTTCTTGGGTTGTTGCTTCTGTGTTAGCCCCTTCTTTTTCTTCCTCTAGGGCAGAAGTAGTGGCAGTTTCTTTTACCGCCTTTGCTACTTTCTCTTGTGCTTGCGCCTCTTTTACTTGTGCTGATGCTTCCTCTGCGGTTTCCGTTTTTGTTACTCCACCGTTTCCAGCAGTACACCCTACTACCATCAGGTAGGGCGTAGCTTGCAAAAAATAAAAGGGACATGCCACCGTGGCGATGAGGTATTTCGAGAGTGTATTAAGTGTATTATTTGAGAGCATTTCTTCTTTATTTTTCGTTGTGGTTCAATCTACAGTAAAATTTCTAGAGCAAGAAGTTTAATAAGCATAAAAATTGATGATTGACACCAAGATACATGTAATCGATATAATTTTGTTATAAAATAGCTAATTATGCTAATTGCCAAGCTAAGGTTCCGGCTGCCCACACGAGAACTTTTTCTGAGGGGATTGGTGAATTTGTTTTAATGGCTTCCTTGCTGTGAATCGTATGTGGTTTAGTTGGTAATTGTGATGTCGCTATGCCAACATGAGTGGTGGCCACTTGCCATCTGCAATTCCCTTGTGAGTTGATCGCCCGCAATACAGCCAGTATACCTGCCCCCCTCGGACTAGCAAGTATGACCACAGCACGTTCTACGGAACTTGGTTTGGTGTCGGCGTAGCTATCAATCTTCAGCTTTAGAAAATGGCACGTGTGCATTGCTGGAAATAATGCTCCCTCTTCAAGATCATTCTGGTACGGTCTGATTCATCTGCCTGATGTAGCTTCATGTTTGGATGAGCATAGCAATAGTATTTATTACTCTCTAGGTGCGGTGTGGGTCTATGGTTACCACTATCACTTTAGCAAGAGTGTTATCCTGTGATTTGCGTAACGTTCTCTTGCATTTATCTCTCTCCCTTTGCTTCAAGCTTGTCAAGTGCGTCAATTAACACTTCATATTCGTTTTGCCAATTTTCATTTTCCTCATACTTCTTCTCGGGTTTTTCGAGGACTGCCTCCAATATTTCTCTCGCTTTATTTAACCCTTGCATGACACAGTCATGTCTTTTCTTGATCGTCTCGTCTTGTGTCTTATCTGGGTGGTACTTGAGTGCAAGCTTGTTATGGGCTCTCCTGATCGTCATGCGATCTGCATGACAATCGACACCTAGTAGGTCATAACAAGCTTGAATGACTTCCTCTCCTTCACTATCTAAATAGTCGAGGGAACTAGTACACCCAATAGCTACCCAACCAGAAGAAATGAGAAGGGAAGCTATCAATAATTTTTTGAGTATTGTTGCCATATGACAAACTTCGTTGGTTTTTATAGCCGTAGTGGCAGCGATCAAGTTTAAACTATTGGAAAACAATTTAATGCTTAGAAGTGAATAGAGCGTGTACAGCATCTAAGCCTATGGATTTTTGTGACGCGTTTGGAAACCACTTTACTGGCGTTGACAAGTGTAGGGTGGGGTCATGTGTTGGCAGCTTTTACGCCACGCTAACGGACATTTGTGGTACACTAGTAGCCTTGACGGCATCCTTGGTGCGGGTTATTGACCACTTAGCCAATGACTACAGAGATTTTGTGCATGGTGCTGATTTGATGGACAAAGTCAAATTTTTGAGTGCTGTTCAGTCTGGTTTGGTAACGCTTATTCAAGTAGAAAAAGTTTTGCAATGGTTGGCGGGAGCCGGTGGTGGTGTGTGGAACAATACTATAACTACGTCGCCAAGTTGTCACGCATGGGTATGGTAATTTTGGGGCGTACTAACCGTGGTTGTGTCTGTTACCTATACCATGGGCGCTAGACCCTCTGACTACAGAGGGTGGAGGCGGCGTGGCCGTATTGCTTTTGGGGGACTTGTGGGTGTAGGTGGCGCTTTTTGATTGATACACGCAGTAACTTAGTCCCGTCTGTATTTTTCCAGCCATGAGTGCATGTCTACTGCTTGCCTTGATTTTAGCTGTATCTGCGACTTGCTTGGCCACCTTATAGTGGACATCTGCTTTGATGAGGGATCGTCTGATTGATGGTGACAGCGACGTTGATTGCTGCTAATGAGGTCCTTCCCCTTCCAGGGGCTATAGGGCTTTTCCTAAGTTCTGGCTAAGGTGTTTTGAACATACACAATTCCTTTCCCAACGAAACTAGCGAAATGAATAGTCCGTGTGGCATCATGATTAGGTAGCTACGCGATGAACGTGTTTTGTCAATACACTTAGTGCATAATTCTCTAAATTAGCCACATTACAACGCAAGATCCCCTCAATGGTAGTAATTCAACTGCATGGCTGCGGACAACTATACTGAAGCAAATATTCGATCGTTAGACTGGCGGGAGCATATCCGTTTACGTCCAGGTATGTACATCGGTAAGTTGGGCGATGGCTCTTCTTGCGATGATGGCATTTACGTGTTGCTCAAAGAAGTTATTGACAATAGTATCGACGAATATGTGATGGGTCATGGTAAGCGGATTGACGTGTATGTGATGGACCATCGCGTGGAAGTGCGCGATTATGGCCGTGGCATTCCTTTAGGGAAGGTTGTCGATTGTGTGTCCAAGATCAATACGGGAGGGAAATACGACAGCCAATCGTTTCAGAAGTCTGTGGGGCTGAATGGCGTGGGCACTAAAGCGGTGAATGCACTTTCTTCCCATTTTGAAGTTCAATCCTTTCGTGATGGAAAAACCACGGCAGCTACTTTTCAGCGAGGTGTGTTAAATGTGCAAACACCCCTACAAGATACCCGAGAGCCAGGCGGCACGCGTATTGTGTTTGAGCCAGATGCCAGTATTTTCAAAAATTTCCGCTACATCGCATCGATTGTTGAAGAGCAAGTTTGGAACTATGCTTTTCTAAATGCGGGGTTGACTATCAACTTCAACGGCCAAAAATACACCTCTAAAAATGGATTGCTAGACCTTCTTGTACAAAAAACAGAAGAAGAGACGTTGCGTTATCCCATTATACATGTACGTGGTGAAGACATTGAGGTGGCACTGACTCACAACCATCAATATGGAGAGTCCTATTATTCGTTTGTGAATGGACAGTTTACCATCCAAGGGGGTACACATCTGGCGGCCTTCAAGGAGGCCGTGGTGAGGGCAGTGCGTGATTTTTATAAAAAAGACTTTGAGGCCAGTGACATTAGGGCATCTATCGTAGGGGCCATCGCCATTCGGATGCAAGAGCCCGTGTTTGAATCACAGACTAAAACTAAGCTTGGATCCCAGCAAATGGGTCATGAAGGGCCCACAACTCGGTCCTTCGTCAATGACTTTATCAAAAAGGAGTTAAGTAATTACCTGTACCAGCACCCCGAAACAGCCGATGCTTTGCTCAAACGCATCTTACAATCAGAAAGAGAGCGAAAGGAAATTTCAGGTATCAAAAAACTGGCCAATGAGCGGGCCAAAAGAGCCAATCTGCATAATAAAAAATTGCGTGATTGTCGGGTGCACTATGACAGTGACCACGCCGATCGAGACGATTCTATGATTTTCATTACCGAAGGCAACTCTGCCAGTGGCTCTATTACCAAATCTCGCAACGTGCAGACCCAGGCTGTATTTTCACTACGTGGTAAACCTCTCAACTGCTTTGGGTACACCAAGAAAGTTGTTTATGAGAATGAGGAATTCAACCTGCTCCAACATGCACTCAATATTGAAGACGGCCTGGAGGGCTTGCGTTATCACAAGGTCGTCATTGCTACCGACGCTGACGTAGACGGCATGCATATCCGTCTACTGCTCCTTACGTATTTCTTGCAATTTTTCCCGGAACTGGTGCGGGCTGGGCATGTATACCTACTAGAGACACCGCTCTTTCGGGTACGCAACAAGAAAAAAACCACTTACTGCTACAAAGAGTCGGAAAAACAGACTGCTATTGCTCAGCTGGGTCCACAGTCTGAAATCACCCGGTTCAAGGGGCTGGGAGAAATTTCTGCTGACGAATTTCAGCATTTCATTGGCAACGACATTCGCCTTGAGCCTGTATTGCTGCAAAAAGATGCTCACATCCAGCAGCTTCTGGCCTTTTACATGGGAAAAAATACCCAAGACCGCCAACATTTCATTATCGATAACTTGCGCGTAGAAGGAGAGCTCTAAGTGAGCGATTGATTGTTTATTGTATGGCAGCGCTATCGGTGATAAGTACTGCTTCTAGCCAATGACAGTCAAGCCGCTGACGCCAGGTAATCATACTAAGCTATGAACCCATGAATCCCGTTGACCCAAAAGAATTGCTCCACGATATCATGCCGGTACAAGACATGTATCGGAATTGGTTCTTAGTCTATGCCTCGCACGTGATTCTAGAGCGGGCTGTACCAGCCATAGAAGACGGCTTGAAGCCTGTACAACGTCGCATTTTGCATGCCATGCGCGAGATGGATGACGGCCGTTATAACAAAGTAGCTAACATCATTGGGCAAACCATGCAGTACCATCCCCACGGGGATGCATCAATTGGGGAAGCACTAATCAATTTGGGTCAAAAAGAATTGCTGATTGATATGCAGGGTAACTGGGGCGATGTGCGCACAGGCGATGGAGCAGCAGCAGCACGCTATATTGAAGCCCGGCCTTCTAAGTTTGCTCTTGCGGTGCTCTACAATCCCGACATCACAGTATGGCAGCTATCATATGACGGACGAAAAAAAGAGCCTGTCACTTTACCAGTCAAGTTCCCTTTACTTTTGGCCCAGGGCGTAGAAGGTATCGCTGTAGGGTTGGCTACCAAGATTCTCCCCCATAATTTTTGTGAGCTCATCCAAGCTTCAATCGATATACTACACGGGGAAAAGGCACACATCTTACCAGATTTCCCTACCGGTGGGGCGGTCGATTGTACTGCTTATAACGAAGGTCGGCGTGGTGGAAAAGTGCGTATTCGGGCTAGTATCGAGACGTTGGACACAAAGACGCTCGTCATCAAAGACCTTCCTTATGGAACCACCACCACCACTCTGATTGAATCGATTATCAAAGCCAACGATAAAGGGAAGATCAAAGTAAAAAAAGTAATAGATAACACGGCTAAGGACGTGGAAATATTGGTACAACTTGCGCCAGGCCAATCGCCCGCGATGACCACAGATGCCTTATATGCTTTTACCGACTGCGAGGTGAGTGTGTCGCCTAATGCTTGTGTTATTTTGAACGAAAAACCTGTCTTTTCGAGTGTCAATGCGCTCCTTGAACACAGTACCCTGCACACCAAAGCGCTGCTCAAGCAAGAGCTAGAAATTCAACAAGCCAGACTACTAGAGCAGATCCTATTTGTCTCTCTTGAACAAATTTTTATTGAGCAACGCATTTACCGTCAAATAGAAGCTTGCGAGACCTGGGAAGCAGTCCTTGACGCCATCGACCAAGGATTAACACCGTACAAAAAAGATTTTTACCGGCCGATTATTCAAGAAGATCTTGTATACCTGACCGAAATTAAGATCAAGCGTATTTCCAAGTACGATACTGTCCAGACCCAAGCTAGATTACATGCTCTGCGGGAGCGTTTATCTCAGGTCGAGCACGATCTACAACACTTGACGGCATATGCGATCTCGTACTTTCAAAATCTGCTCAAGCAATATGGAGTAGGTCGGGAGCGTAAAACAGCATTACGTAATTTTGATATCATTGAAGCCCATGCAGTAGCTGCTAGCAATCAAAAACTATATATCAATCGTCAAGAGGGTTTTATGGGTTATGCCATGAAGAAAGATGAGCTCTTGGGCGAATGTTCTGACCTAGATGATGTGATTGTATTTAGGAGAGATGGTAAGTGCCTCGTCACCAAAGTTGCCGAGAAGGTATTCGTAGGTAAGGGCATCGTGCATGCGGCCGTCTTTAGTAAGAACGACGATCGCCGTGTGTATAATCTAATTTATGTAGATGGTGCTACCGGTTGGACTATGGTCAAGCGATTTCAAATGTTAGGGATCACCCGTGACAAAGTGTATGACCTTACACGAGGAACTCCTCAGTCACGCGTGTTGTATCTGACCGATAATTCCAACGGAGAAGCCGAAATAGTGACGGTGGTGCTTTCCGATGCTATCAAGGTTCGGAGAAAGACTTTTGATTTTGACTTTTCTACGCTAGGTATCAAGGGACGTACGGCACAAGGCAACATCCTGACCAAAAATACAGTTCGTAAAGTTCGTCTCAAGGTTCTAGGAAAATCTACCTTAGGGGCCGTGGACATTTACTACGATAGTGCAGCGGGTAGACTGAACAAAGCAGGTAGAGGTACGTTATTGGGAAAATTGCAGGCACAAGATCTTATCTTGGCTGTTTTCAAGGATGGGCATTATATGCTCACGAGCTGTAACCTGAACCAGCGGTATGATCCGGAGCAAATCATACTCTTGGAGCAGTTCGTGTCAGAACGACCTCTTACTGCCGTGTACTACGATGGCAAGGCTGAGCAGTATTTTGTGAAGCGTTTTCGTGTAGACACCACTACGCTAGGCAAAAAATTTGCTTTTATAGTCACTGCTAAAGGATCTCACCTGGTCCTGGTCACCACCGCCATAACGCCTCAACTGTCCATCACTTGCCGTGTTAGCGCCCAAGTACCTCCACAAACGTTGCGTTGTGACCTGGGGGAATTAGAGGTACAAGGTCGTAAGGCCCTGGGGAGTCGACTTACTAAACACCAAGTGACTCGGGTAGAGGAGATACGTTAGGGTTTGCCAAGTCAGGTATTTTATAGCAATGTGGTCGCCTGATGCGATTCACTGCAAGGGTAGAAACGCTACCTTCCGAATGTTAGTAAGCGCTTGTGTTGGGTTCCATAGGATGGCCTGTCCTCTTGGAAGGCAAGAATCCGTTGCTTGTCCAACGAACGACCGCATGCTCGCGCCTGGTGGCCGTATTTGTAGCAATGCACTGGCACGATTTCAGAACATGAGAGAGACGCAAGTCTTACAGTGTGCGACAGGCGTGTGGAGAATGGGGGATTCGAACCCCCGACCTTCTCGATGCCATCGAGACGCTCTCCCAGCTGAGCTAATTCCCCAATGTCTACAC
>CAYVYH010000003.1:0-11706 GCA_964455155.1 uncultured Cytophagales bacterium
GCTCACCTCAGCCCAGATGTCTTGCCGCTCATCCAATGGGATACGCTAAAGCTCAGTAATCAAAGCTACGCCGATAAGGCGCTCGATTTCAAAGCGACTTGGTCTCTAGTTGTCAGGTAAACCGAAAGAGTGCTTACATTTACGTCTTGTTAGCGCAGGCCGAGCCGGGACCTTTGTTGGCTTTTCATATCCTGAGGTACAACGTAGCCCTACTTACACAGTACCTCGAACAAAACAGGCAGGGAAGAAAGGACGTCAAACTGCCCATCATCCTGAATCTATGTTTGTACACGAGTAAGCCATCTCCCTATCCCTACGTAGTAGGTATTTACGACGGTAACAGCTAGCCTGGAAGATCCGACGGGATTAGCTAAGGCAGACATTCTCAAGCCTTTGTGAGAATCATCGATCTGAGACAAGTAAGGATAGAGCAAGGGCACTGACACAGCGTGGTGCTGCGGGTGTATGAGGGACGCTCTTGAAAAAGGGTGGGCACAAGACGCTCTTAGCGTTGGCTGTGGACAAACCTTGAAACGGTAGATAGTATTTGGCTACATTTACAAGAAGTGGTTGTTTAGCATTTTTCGCTTATTAGCCTGTCGTTACGTATACTAGCCATCACTCAAATTTACCTCGCCATGTCATTTATGCAGACTCTATGGACTACGATGACAGTGCTACTATCGGCCCTAATATTACACAGCTGTCGGCAGCCAAAGCTCAACGTGGTAGGAGATCATCCTACTGAAGAATCTCCTACAACTCCGCAGTTGCTGCCCACACAGCCTGAACAAGTCCAAGACGCATCAAAAAAGCATGAACCGTGCGGTATCGTGTTGACGAGCTCTTCTGATTCTTCACCTGATACTAAGCGCACTGTTTCGGAAGCGCTAGATCATGATGCCACAGCTCAGTCCATAGTTAATAGACCACAGGGTAGCACGTTGGCATTTGCTAACGTAGGTACTGTCATGGCCAAAGCAGACAGGGAAGTGTCTAGAAAGCGGCCGGCAACCACACAAGCAGGTAAACACGATGAGCAATTGCCGACTACTAAACACGCCGAAAAAGAAACCCCATCCCGTTCACATGAAGCATGGTTTACATCGTTTGCTAACGCCATCGGGAAAATCGAACAAGGCTCAGAAGATGAAGAAGTGTGGGAAGAAATGGAAAAATTGCTCGATGAAGGAGAAAAAAATTGCTGGCTAATAGCTTCCATTACGTGTCCCAACGATAACAACCCATCCGCTGAATATGAATACACCCCCTTGCACTATGCGGCTGCAAAGGGCCTTCTAGCATTAGTTGAGGAATTGGTCAAACAACGGAACGTGACGGTAGATATTACAACCCAGGATAATAAGAACACACCGCTGCATCTAGCTGCTTCGAGGGGCCACCTGGATGTGGTACGATTTCTTGTAGACCAAGGCGCAGACCCCAAGCTTACCGATAGTGAAGCAGGAAGCGCGTTACAGTATGCCGCTGCAGGCAGACGAGGAGAAAATAATAGGGATGTCATTGAGTATTTAGTAGAAAAAGGCGCTGATGATTTGACAAGACTTACAAAAACTGGTACGTCTCTGTTAGGTTTGGCAGTCTTTTCCGGCAATATACCTGTGATAGAGTACTGGATAGATAGGTTTTCGAACAATTCAAATCCTGAGATAATCACACTTACAAAAAGAGCTTGGAAAATAGCCCAGCGTCTGAAGCAAAGAGGGCACGGGGAGCAAGGGCATATCATCCGTATGCTGAAAGAGTTTTTGGAAGAAGAGAGTCATTAAATCATTATCTATGGCAATTCTTGTCATGCCCCATGGGTCCGTTTTTATACTAACACTTTACCCCTAGGATATTTTTGATGCCTTTGAGAGCTCACCCCTACATCTAGGAGCCTGAGATTCTTGTTTGCTGACGTTTTATAGCCATGCGTGTCTTCGCTTATCGCCTTTTTGGTATGGTATGCTTTTTTGTAAGTCCTGCGCCAGAGGCTCACTGCATCCAAGTCCGTGGGCTTGATATTAGTCAAATAGGCACTCCTAATAACAATCCCCTCCGCCAGCAACGTGCTGAAGGTTCTGACAACAACCACCTTGACAAGATGCTGGAAGGGTATGGATTCCTGACCTCTTCTATCAACACCAAGGTAGAAGTTATATTTCCAGAGTATGACAACAGTACACAAGGCAGTGAATCGAAACTTACTGATACAGATGCGGAGAGTATGGACGTAGACAAGGAACTCGAGCAAACGAGCCAGTTAACCTTTGTTCGATTTAATCTCAATAACACACTAGATGAGGGAGATCCCAAATGGAATTACCTGAAAAAAGAGGACGTAGCTGTTGTAGAATCCCAAGAATCCTTTAACAAGAACCTGTGTAACAGGCTATCAAAGGACGCCTTCTGCATCGCAAATGCACATAAAAATGCACGAACTAGGGAATCCACAACATGTCTTTGTGTTGTGTTAAGAGATAAAAAACAATACGCTAAAAAATTTGTTTTCCACAATGGTCCTGAGGCAATGCATAAGAGTATGAATGAAAAGTCTGTTGCTTTGAACTATGCCGCTAGAACTGGGTATCAAGCGCACGCAGAAGTGGAGTTTATAGAATTCTTGCTCCATCGTAATAAACAAGACCCAGAACGGTATACACATATTTTGGGCATGGGGTGCAGCCGACAACATTGTAAAGAATGTGACTGCCTACTTAAGCTGTACCTAGGAGCTAATTATCATGACTTCACTGCTGCCATGCAAAAAGAAGCTTCTGCTTCTGAGGTGGTAATGCCCATAATCGAAGAGCTAAATCAGGATGAAGGAGATGGTATTCGCATAAGAATACCCGAAGAGTCAAGTGTTTTTCAAGTAGCTTACCAGGGGCAAGCTATTCAGGATAAAAGATACCCCAACTACCGCTTGTCAAAGGGTATGCAACGAGAAATTCAAAATAAGGTAGGACTGATCAATCTTGAATTTTCTGATAATCGGTTTGAAATTGGAGGTGCCGTAATGGCACGAAGTCAGAAAAAAAGAAAAATGCAGGAAGGTTCTTGACCTGAGATAGGCTATCTCCCTTCCACTCAGTCCTCCCGTGCAACATATACTCGCTACCGTTTAGTACATTCACTCGAACACCACACGGCCCGTGGACTGCGGCTAGGACCGGGTCCTCCCATGAGGTGCTATTAAGTAACAAGCTTGGACATGCCTCCTCTTCAGACGGTCCCCGTGTGTACTTGAGCAGGGTAGAGTTATTAGGAGGGGTGCCTAGTGACGAAAAAAAACGCAAAGCCACCTGCTAAACGAAGACGGTCCCCAGACCTAGATGATAATCTTGCCAGGGGCAACAAGAAGTCAATCCACGGGCAGAGATGGGAGCGAAGGTCTCGCACTAACTGTTTAACTTCGTACTATGCGGAGTGAGCTTAAAGTTTATAACACCCTTACACGTCAGAAGGAAGGTTTTCTTCCGCTGCGTCCTCCATGGGTGGGCATGTATGTTTGTGGCCCTACTGTCTATGGAAGGGCACACCTAGGGCATGCTCGTAGTGCCATCAATTTTGATGTCATCTTCAGGTACTTAAAGCACCTGGGCTACCAGGTACGCTACGTAAGGAATATCACTGATGTAGGGCATTTAGAAAGAGATGCTGACGAGGGAGCAGATAAGGTAGCACAACAAGCACGCATAGAGGCCCTGGAACCCATGGAAGTGGTACAGCGCTATACCAACAGTTACCGCCAGGATATGACATTGTTGAATGTGCAATGTCCTAGTATTGAACCGTGTGCTAGCGGACACATTCCCGAGCAAATTACTATGATCGAGCGGATCATAGGGGCGGGCTATGGGTACGAGGCAAATGGCTCTGTATACTTTGATGTGGAAGCCTACCATAAGACTTACCATTACGGCAAACTTTCAGGGAGGGTCGTCGAAGAGCTCATAGCGGGTACGCGACGGCTCAGTGGGCAGCAAGAAAAGCGAAATCCATTAGACTTTGCACTGTGGAAAAAGGCTACACCAATACATCTGATGCGTTGGCCTTCACCTTGGGGCGAAGGTTTTCCGGGTTGGCATATAGAATGCTCAGCCATCGCCACCAAATATCTAGGACCTCAATTTGATATACATGGTGGTGGTATGGATTTGCTTTTTCCGCACCATGAGTGTGAGTGCGCGCAGGCACAAGCTGCTTACCGTACAGAGTTGGCCAAATACTGGCTTCACAATAACCTAATTACGATCGATGGCCAAAAGATGGGGAAGTCGCTGGGAAACGCCATTACCCTGGAGCAACTTTTTCGAGGTACGCATCCCTTATTGGGCCAGGCGCATAGCCCCATGACCCTACGTTTTTTTGTGTTGCAAGCCCACTATCGCAGCATGCTCAGCTTTTCTGATGAGGCATTGCGAGCGGCTCAAAGTGGCTATCTCAAACTGATGAATGGGCTGAAAGCGCTCGATGAACTCCCCTACCCAGAGAATAACGATGTCGGAATAGAGCAAACTATTGCTGGAAAGATCCAGCACGGTTGTGCCCGTTGCTATGAGGCCATGAACGATGACTTTAACACGGCCCAGGTGATAGCAGCGCTGTTCGACCTGCTTAAGACCATTAATGCGTTAAAGAATGGCCAATTATCTCCCGGTTTGTTGGGCCCAACGGTCCTTACAAACCTGAAAAATACCTATGCTACTTTTGTATCAGACATATTAGGATTACAACAAGAGCCTATGGTTTCTGCCACGGCACTTCTCGATGTTTTATTGGAATTATACAGCCGGGCCAAAGCCCAAAAACAGTATAGTCAGGTAGACGCTATCCGTGTGAAACTCCGAGCGCTTGGGGTTGCTTTGCAGGATATGCCCACAGGAGTACAGTGGAGCTATGAGTGTGTTTAGGGTAACTCAACTGGTAGTAGTCTGTGAGAAGTAGCGGCAAAAGGAAGTAAGCGCACAGGACTTACACTTTGGGTTGCGCGCTAAACAAACATACCGTCCATGCAAGATCAGCCAGTGATGCGCCTTGGCTACGTATACTTCGGGTAGGTGTCGCAGCAGTTGCTTCTCTACGGCCAAAGGAGTGGTAGCGCTGGCATCTACCAAACCAAGCCGCTTTGACACGCGAAACACGTGCGTATCTACGGCCATCTTAGGCTGGTTGTGTAGCACAGAGACCATTACATGGGCGGTCTTTCTGCCTACACCCGGTAGCCTCTGTAGGTCTTCTACTTGTTCGGGTATGTTTTCTTTAAAATCTTCTACTATCATTTTGGCCGTGTTGAACAAGTGTTTAGCCTTGCTGTTTGGGTAGGAGATACTTTTGATATAAGGAAAAATCTCTTCAACGCTGCTAAGAGCCATGTGCACAGGTGTAGGGAAAGCCTCAAACAATGCAGGCGTGACCATGTTGACGCGTTTGTCTGTACACTGCGCACTCAGAATCACTGCCAGAAGCAGTTGAAAAGGATTTTTATAATGTAGTTCGGTAGTTGCTTCCGGCTGTTGCTGGGAAAAGTGGTTCATGAAAGCCTGGTAGCGCTCTTTGACGGTCATAACGCATCCTATTCTTGGAAGAAAGCACAGCAACATAGGGCCCCCGTATCGCTAATTCACGTACTGGGACACACTCCCACAGATTCAGGCGCTTTTGTACGTAAGATAAGATCGTGCATCGATCCCTGAAAGCAAGTAATCACACAATATTACACGGAAGCGCTCCTCATGAACCATAAAAATTTTGTTTAAGAGGATCTTATACCATAATCTAAAGTCTTAAGTACTTTTCCCACGACACATGCGTACTACCAGTAGGCGCAGTCTCTAGGGTTTAGTCCTACCTGCTCGCTTGGTTGCCATAGACTATTTACATACATTTGCTGTCTTGAGTAAGAATTCGGGCACCGCCCCATAAAAACCAGAATGCAATGCTGACCATACAACAATTAGTCAGAAACGGCAGAAAAAAGCCAGTTAGCCAATCAAAATCGCCCGCCTTGAAGAGGTGCCCACAGCGCAAAGGAGTTTGTGTAAAAGTATACACTGCCACTCCCCGAAAGCCAAACTCAGCGATGAGGAAATTAGCTAGGGTGAGGCTTACCAGTGGCAGGGAGGTGTTGGCCTACATTCCTGGAGAAGGGCACAACCTGCAGGAGCACTCCATCGTATTGGTCAGAGGTGGGGGACCTAAAGACTTGGCTGGCGTGAAGTACACCATCATACGGGGTACGCTAGATACTGCCGGTGTAGAAGGGAGGAAACAGGGGCGTTCGGTGTATGGTGCCAAGGTACCGAAGTCTGGTACAAAAAAGGTGAAAAAGAAGTAAACGCTTAACACGCACATAGCCATTAGAAAGATGAGAAAAGGACAAGCCAAAAAAAGATCCCTCTTACCTGATCCTAAGTACAAAGACCCGCTCGTAACTAGATTTGTGAATTCTCTTATGAAAGATGGTAAGAAGAACCTAGCCTATTCTTTGTTCTACGACGCCATCGATAAGATTACAGAGAAAACGGAGGAGAAAGGGCTGGACGTATGGAAAAAAGCCTTGAACAATGTAGTTCCTTCCGTCGAAGTGAAAAGAAGACGTGTGGGAGGGTCTACGTTTCAGATTCCCGTAGAAGTAAGAGCCGGCCGTAAGATGTCTCTAGGCGTCAAATGGTTGGTCAACTGCGCAAGAGCTAGAGGAGAGAGGACGATGACAGAGAGGCTGGTGAATGAGACCATTGCTGCCTTCAAGGGAGAAGGGAATGCCGTCAAGAAGAAGAATGACATGCATAAGATGGCCGAGTCTAACCGAGCTTTTTCACATTTTAGAATTAGGTAATGAGCAAAGATCTAAGCTACCTGAGGAATATAGGCATCATGGCTCACATCGATGCTGGCAAGACCACGACTACGGAACGAATCCTTTATTACACGGGTCTGACTCACAAAATTGGCGAAGTGCATGAGGGGGGTGCCGTGATGGATTGGATGGAGCAAGAGCAGGAGAGAGGTATTACCATTACCTCTGCTGCGACGACCACATTTTGGAAGTACCCCACTTCTCAAGGGAAATCCATAGATGCGACCAAAGGGTACAAAATCAACATCATTGATACGCCGGGTCACGTTGATTTTACGGTAGAGGTCGAGCGCTCTTTGCGTGTCCTAGATGGTGCAGTTGCTCTTTTCTGTGCTGTTTCAGGCGTAGAACCCCAGTCAGAAACTGTATGGCGACAAGCAGATAAGTACCAAGTGCCAAGGATATGTTTTATCAATAAGATGGATAGGGCAGGCGCAGATTTTTTTAATGCTGTCACAGAGATTAGGGACAAATTAGGCGCCAATCCTGTGCCTTTACAAATTCCTATTGGCAGCGAAGACAACTTTGTAGGTGTTATTGACTTGATTACCAACCAGGCAATCATTTGGAATGAGGAAGATCTGGGCATGACCAGCCAGATTATACCTATTCCAGAAAATCTCCAAGCTGCATCAGAAGAGTGGCGCCAGAAGTTGGTGGAGAGTGTGGCAGGGTATGACGATGCCTTGCTAGAGAAATTTTTTGAAAATCCTGACAGTATTACTAAGGAAGAGATGATCGCCGCCATCCGCAGAGCCGTGATCGACTTGTCTTTTTCACCTGTCCTCTGTGGCTCTTCTTTTAAAAATAAGGGGGTGCAGGCACTGTTGGACGCTGTATGTGCATATCTTCCTTCACCGTTAGATCTGCCTCCCGTCCTGGGTATTAACCTTGACAGTGGTCAGGAGGAAATGAGAAGGCCAGATTCCAAAGAACCTTTCGCTGCGCTTGCTTTCAAAATTACAACCGATCCTTTTGTGGGAAGATTAGCCTTTATGCGCATTTACTCCGGACACCTCGGTGCGGGGTCTTATGTGTATAACAACCGCACAAACAAAAAAGAACGTATATCCCGTCTGATGCAGATGCACTCTAACAAGCAAAATCCTATCGACATGGTCGAGGCAGGTGACATATGTGCTTGTGTAGGCTTCAAGGACATCAAGACCGGTGATACCCTCACAGATGAGAAGTATAAAGTTGTCTTGGAATCCATGACCTTTCCGGAGCCAGTGATTGGTTATTCCATCGAACCCAAGACGCAGGCAGACGTAGACAAAATGTCGATGGCTGTTGCCAAGCTCGTAGAAGAGGACCCTACCCTGAGGGTAGAAACCAATGAAGAGACCGGCCAGATTATTTTGAAGGGCATGGGCGAGCTGCACTTGGAGATTATCATTGAACGCCTCAAACGGGAGTTCAAAGTGGAGATTACCCAGGGAGCCCCGCAAGTAGCTTACAAGGAGGCCATCACTACCGGTGTAGAGCACAGAGAAGTGTACAAAAAGCAGACGGGGGGTAGGGGAAAATTCGCGGACATTGTCTTTGAACTGGGCCCTAGAGAAGATGAGACGCTTGGGCTGGAGTTTGTCAACGCAATCGTGGGAGGTGCTATTCCCAAGGAGTTCATTTCCTCTGTTCAGAAAGGTTTTGAGGCGGCCATGGTCAATGGCCCTTTGGCGGGTTATCCCGTAGAAGCCATGAAAGTGAGACTATTTCATGGGTCTTTCCATGAGGTGGATTCAGATGCACTTTCTTTTGAATTGGCCGCTAGGGCCGGCTTTAGGGAGGCAGCAAAGAAAGCTAACCCATCACTCATGGAGCCCATTATGTCTGTAGAAGTGACTACTCCTGATGAATTCACGGGCGCCGTTACAGGTGACTTGAATAGGAGGAGAGGAATCATGAAGGGTATGGAAGCCAAGAGAGGGATTCAAATTGTCAAGGCACATGTTCCTCTGGAAGCACTGTTTGGGTATGTGACAGACCTGCGCACCATCACTTCAGGGCGTGCAGCAGCGACCCTCACCTTCTCTCACTACGAAAAAGTGCCTAAGCATTTGGCAGAGGGAATCATTGCAAAAGTAAAAGGAGCACCAGTAAAATAATCGATCCATGAGTCAGAAAATACGCATTAAACTCAAATCTTATGATCACAATCTGATCGACAAGTCTTCTGAAAAAATTGTTAAGGCAGTAAAAGCCACAGGGGCCCTTGTGAGTGGTCCGGTGCCGCTTCCTAGTAAAAAAGAAATCTACACAGTGCTCAGGTCACCTCATGTGAGCAAGAAATCCAGGGAGCAGTTTCAGTATGCTACCTATAAAAGGCTCATAGATATTTATTCCAACAGCGCCAAGGCAGTAGATGCTTTGATGAAGCTGGAGTTGCCAAGCGGTGTAGACGTAGAGATTAAAGCCTGAGAACCTATTTGTCTGACTAGACGCAATATAGCTCCAAACTCTCCGGTGGTTTTCGTGTAGACAAACAAGGGTGTTAGACTCGGTAAAGTTCCATAGAATGGTCTGCATGAGCGGGGTACTGGGCTCCGCCTGGTTGTCTAAGGCTCGCAGGGACAAAGTGAGGTCGTGCTGGGGGACCTTGCGGCAGTAGCCCATTCCTTAACTTGGCGTCTTCTTTGTAGAGAAAGAAGATGGTGGCCAGCCGGCGTGGCGGTCGTACTTGTGTACAATGCACCAGATGTCATCAGCGAGCTGCTTACAAACCGAATACTTCCTCATCCCTACATCGCTCAAACACGCTATTCTTATGGGCCCTCGTCACCTCTCTCTTCCCAGGAGGGCCAGGCAGTGTTTCCACATACATCCCCAATTGCCTGAGATGGCGTTTGAGTTTTCCTTGAGCGCAGTATGTGACCACGATGCCATGGTGTTTCATCATCTGGCTTACTTTTTGTAGAACGGTACTCCCCCATACAGCGGGTTGTTTGCTTGGTGAGAATGCATCAAAGTAGACGAGATCAAAAGTGTTGGGCGGGGCATAAAAGTTCTGCAAAGGACATTCCTTCTTCTGAAGTAGGAAATGATCAGATAAGTGACAAGAAGATGTTGCTGCCCCCTGATGTATCTGCTCAAAAGTTGCCTGTAAATCTTGATAGGTGATGGGGCAGTCTGTTCCCCGAGCAAGCTGTGCTGCGTAGTTGAATTGTTGTGTATACGCCCTGGGTATAGGATAAGGCTCCAAGCCTGTGTAGGTCGCGCGTACTCGTGTTGTGAGTAGTTGTAGATAAGTGAGTAGCACGTTTAGCCCGGTCCCCAGTCCTATCTCCAGAATATTGATACTGGATTTAGTTTGATGATGCAACCAATACAGTAGACCGTACTGTATAAAAACCTGTTTTGATTCCTGAATTGCACCGTGGGTAGAGTGATAAGTTTCGTTTAGATCAGGTATCCACAAACTGTGTGACCCATCTCCTGTCATGATGACTTGAGGCTGCTTCATGAGGCAATGTGTGAGACGTAGTCCGTTGCATGGTACCTAACGCTTATACGCTGCATGGTAATAAAGGGTAGAACAGTTGTCAACACTGAAGACACGTTGTGCTGTGCGTTGTATATCTTCTGAGACTACTTTTTCTATGCTGTTTGTTTCGAGGTTCACCAGGTTAGTATCCCCCAATATGGTAGCCATTGCCAGCTCTTGTGCTCGATGGAGTAAATCTACTGCTGAAAATACTTGGTGTGCTTTTGCCTGGTTTTTGACTTTTTCTAGTTCTTTAACCGTTACTGTCTGGTGTTGCAAGGTCGCAATCGTAGCTTGTATAGCCTCCTCTGCTGCTTCAAAAGAAATACCGTTGTTGAGTCTTCCACTAATGATACATAAACCAGGATCAACGGATTCTGTGGTGCATGCTCCGATCGTATTGAAATACTGTTTGGTGTCGACCAGCTGTTTATACAATCTAGAAGATTTCCCTCCTCCCAAAATCTCGGCCATTAACCCCACCGCATGATAGTCTGGAGACAATCTACCTGGCATGTGGTAAGCTTTGTAAAGCGCATTCAGAGGTACTTCGGCAGTTGTTTGTAGACTTTTGGGCGATGTTTGTGCAGGCTCCTGGGGTATATCCCGTCGATAAGATAGGCCGGTAGGAATAGGGGCAAACCATTTTTCGCTGAGCCTCTTGACTTCTGTGCTTTGTACAGCTCCTGCCACAACTAGTACCGCGTTGTTAGGCGTGTAAAATTGGTAGAAGAAAGCTTTTACGTCTTCTATCGTGGCTTTTTCAATGTGGCTAGGGTCCTTACCAATAGTAGGCCAGCGATAGGGGTGCTGGGTGTAGGCTAAGTCGAATAATTTGAGCCATACATCCCCATAAGGTTGGTTCAGATACCCCTCTTTGAATTCCTCGATCACTACTTTTTGCTGTGTTGCCAGTATTTGGGGGTCGAACGACAGTCCCAACATACGGTCTGATTCTATCCAGAATGCAGTTTCAAGATTGGCAGTAGGAAGTGTACAGTAATAGTTAGTGACGTCAGGGGTGGTATAGGCATTGCTGTCGCCGCCTACTTGCCGGAGCGCTTTGTCGTAAGTAGGAACGTGTTGAGATCCTCCAAACATTAGATGCTCAAAAAGGTGCGCAAAACCTGTTTTGTTTGCTGCTTCATCGCGAGATCCCACGTCGTACATGATGTTGACGGCAGCGATGGTGCTGCTGGGATCCTCATGGACAATGACTCGCAGACCGTTGTCTAGGGAAAAGCTTTCAAAGTTGATCATAGCTTGGTAATCATGAATGGAGAGCCCAAGTTACGCATATTCCCTTCTTGAAGGGCAGGTAAGGGCCGTGCTCCCCAAGTTGCCATCGATTGACCTA
>CAYVYH010000003.1:11806-29628 GCA_964455155.1 uncultured Cytophagales bacterium
CCGGGTTCTAGTTGATGGTCAAAAGAAAGGAAGAGAATCGAATTTATTATTAGGGTCCTCTACTGATGAATTACGTTGCAGGAGAACCAACCAAGGTGTGTTATTCGGGGTAGACTATGAGTTTAATCCTGGGGTCGTACTGGGTTTTACTACGATGTGGGAGGCACAGCTTTTAACCAATCACAGAGAACTAAGTTCTTAAACCTGTCATATGGGGTTGATATAGGTTACAACTTTGCTAAGTTGTTCTAGTGTCGTAAGGCGGTGAGTCTACGGAGGAGCTATCCACTTCGGGTAGCCTTCTCTTTTTCTGCTGACTACCGAGTCACGAGCCCGATTTTGGGGTTATGGTTTGGTATTGGTACTTTTGAGTGCTCCCAAAGCAAAGCAGCTATGACTCAAAAGCCGCCTATTGATGCAGCGTTACAAGACGGGTCAAGAAAGCCCGATTGGCTACGGGTTAAACTACCAGTCGGCAAAGAATATGCTAGGGTACGTGCCATTGTAGACCAGTATAAGCTTCACACTATTTGTACGAGTGGTAACTGCCCCAACATGGGAGAGTGTTGGGGGGCAGGTACTGCCACATTTATGATTTTGGGCAATGTCTGCACGCGTGGCTGTACTTTTTGTGCCGTAGCTACGGGTAGGCCCACTGAGTATGATACAGAAGAACCCAAACGGGTTGCAGAAGCCGTTAAGCAGATGGGGGTCAAGCATGCGGTTATTACTTCTGTCAACCGTGATGAGTTAGCAGATCGAGGCGCAGAAATATGGTTTCAGACGGTTCGAGAAATTAAAAGACTTTGTCCTACGACTACTATCGAAACGCTGATCCCAGACGTGAAAGGAACCTGGGAGGCCCTGTATAGAATGATTGAGGCAGGTCAGGAAGTAGTTTCTCATAATCTGGAAACCGTAGCGCGGCTTTACCGCAAGGTGAGGCCACAGGCTAAGTATGCCCGTAGTCTAGAGCAGATTCAGTTGACGAAAGCGTATGGCAAAAAAACTAAGTCAGGCATCATGTTGGGGCTGGGAGAAACTAACGACGAAGTTTATGAGACAATCGACGACTTGGTAGCCCATGGCCTTGACATCCTCACTATAGGCCAATACCTACAGCCCACCCCGCTGCACTTGGCAGTAGTGGAGTATGCACCCCCGGCTAGGTTTGCACATTTTAAAGCGGAAGGCCTGCGAAGAGGCTTGAAATATGTAGAAGCAGGACCTTTGGTACGCTCTTCGTACCGGGCAGAGAGACATGTACACGTTTGATAACGATCTCAAAGTTCCTTGGAACCTGCTTTACGTGAGTTCGATTTCATCTCCGGTTTGGTCAAAAAACTTGAATTCAGTGACGCCTATGGAGGAATCTTCCAGAAGCTTTACCCACTTTTTGTACTGCATTAGCCATTTAATCCTTCTTGATGGGAACCCCGTGGTAAAATAAGCATACAGATAGGGGTGTACAAAGAGTGTTATTTTTGCTTCATTTTGCATTTCCAACACCAATTGTAACTTTCTCTCAATCTGCTCCGCTGCTGCAATCGAGGCATCTATTTTCCCCGTTCCCGCACAGGAGGGGCACTGCTCTTGGGTCACGATATTCATCTCTGGTCGTACACGCTGGCGCGTAATCTGCATCAGACCAAACTTTGAGAGAGGCAGCACGGTGGTTTTGGACCGATCTTCTTTTAGGTACTCCTTCATCTTTTGGTAGAGGTCACGCTTATGTTCAGCATCTTTCATGTCGATGAAGTCCACAACAATAATGCCCCCCATATCTCTCAGTCTGATTTGTCGTGCCACCTCTTTGGCAGCAGCCATATTCACGTTCAATGCCATCTCCTCTTGATCTTCCGCTGGAGAAGTCTTGTTGCCACTGTTTACATCTACCACATGCATGGCTTCTGTATGCTCAATAATCAGATAGCCCCCACTTTCCATGTTGACTGTCTGGCCAAAAAGCATTTTGAGTTGCTTTTCTATGCCGAAATGCTCGAATATTTTGGCTTTGTCTTGATAGTATCTAACAATTCTTTCTTTCTCAGGAGCAATTTTCTTGGTGTACTGTTTGATTTCATCGAAGGTTTCCTTGTCGTCTACAACAATGTTGTCAAAGGACTCATTGAGCATGTCTCTCAGGATAGAAGAAGCGCGATTGATTTCTCCTATGATTTTATCCTTTGGGGCGGCATTCTTGAGCTTAGTCACTCCTTCTGCCCACTTTTCGAGTAGGTCTTTGAGGTCTCTGTCTAATTTGGCTGCTTCTCGGCCCTCCGCGGCTGTTCTGACAATGACTCCAAAATTTTTAGGCTTGATAGAGGTAATCAGGCGAAGAAGTCTATTTCTTTCTGCGCTGCTAGTAATTTTCTTAGATAAGTTAACAGTGTTGGTAAAAGGTACTAGGATCATGTACCTACCTGCTATGGAAATGTCGGCAGATAGCCGTGGGCCTTTGTTGGAGATGGGCTCTTTGACAACTTGAACGAGGATGTGCTGGTTATTGGAGAGCACCTCAGCAATTTTTCCCACCTTATCTACGGTGGGTTCGATATGGTACTGAGTAAGGCTATGCCCGTCGTGCTTACCTTTTGTGACAAGCTGAACAAATTTATCAATGGATTTGAACTGCGGGCCAAGATCAGAGTAATGCAAAAAAGCGTCCTTTCTGTACCCTATATCAATAAAGCTAGCATTGAGACTAGGAAGAATCTTCTTAAGAGTACCCAAATAGACATCTCCAACCGTGAAATTATTGTCCTTCTCATCTATGTGATATTCAATAAGCCCTCCGTCCCTTAGAAGTGCTATCCGAAAGCCATGTTGTGTAACATTGATAACTAGTTCGTTAGCCAATCTTGTAAGTGTTTTTTGGTTAAAACAGACGAAAGAAGGTATGGCAAATGGATCCGTAAAAAACAAGCTCACCGATGAAGCCAGTGTGGGTTCTTACTTTTTCTTATGCCTATTCATCCTCAGGCGCTTCTTGCGTTTGTGGGTAGCTATTTTATGTCTTTTTCTTTTTTTACCACAAGGCATGTTGGTCGTTATTTTTAAATAAGTTACAGTTGTGGGCTGCTCAACAGTTTTGTCAGGGCAAGCGGAGCAAAAGAACGTAGACTCTGCCCTGTGGCTGAATCCTTTTGGCGATACTTGAACAATATCCTCGTGGTACTTGTTACAGCCCTTCACAGTGCCCAGCTGACGTGCACCCAACACACCACAAGTTTAACACTTTTTCTTGAATTCTTACCCCCAACCCCCCAACAGGGCCCGCCTACTACAGCGTCTTCACGTGAGTTTTAGTGGTATGTTGTTGTGCCCTTTCGTGCAACAATCCATCCTTGATGCCCGTCAAGAAACCGCCGTATTGCCATGTTACCGTGCTGAACAGTAGTTGTTGGGTAAGCAGGTGGTCAAGATGTGCTTAAATACTATCCTTTACCCTCGCCTTGATCTTTGCTACGAAAGATTTAGACGGTTTAAAGCTGGGCACATAGTGTTCTTCGATAATGATTGCTGTGTTTTGCGCAATGTTTCGGGCTATTTTCTTAGCCCTTTTCTTAAGTAAGAAACTGCCAAACCCCCTAAAGTGCACTTGTCCTCTCTCAGACATAGTGCTTTGGATGCTTCGAAAAAGCACCTCGACAGCAAGCTGTACATCTGATCTGCCGATACCGGTTTTCCTTGCAATTTCTGAAATAATTTCTGACTTGGTCACTTGATTTTCGGTTAGGATGTTGCACGAGACCACAATAAAACGACAAAACTGCGTGGGCGTACTTGCACAAGACTGCCAGTTTGGGCAAAAATAGGTCTTGTTGACGGGTTCGGCTACTTTGTATGTCGTTGCAATGTAGAGGCTCCAGTAATCAACTTAGGGGGTTGCTACAATACGATACTCAAGCCTATTCGGTAGGTGTTAATAACAATGCTAGAGAAAACACTTTTTGCTTCACGTCTGGTTACTTGGTATCAGGCCTGCAAGCGTAATTTGCCCTGGCGTGAGACCCATGACCCCTATAAGATCTGGCTTTCGGAGGTTATTCTGCAGCAAACCAGAGTTGCGCAAGGACTGCCCTATTACCAACGTTTCGTGGCAAGATATCCTTCTATTCAGGCGCTAGCTTGCGCCGAAGAAGAGGAGGTGCTGCGTTTATGGCAGGGATTGGGATATTATTCCAGAGCTAGGAATCTACACGCTTGCGCTCGTGTGGTCGTCGGAGAGTTGGGCGGTAAGTTTCCTAGTACTTACAAAGATCTATTGCATCTAAGGGGCATAGGTAAATACACTGCTGGTGCTATTGCCTCTATTGCCTTTAAAGAGTCTGTTCCTGTCGTGGATGGAAATGTATACCGGGTGTTGTCCCGAGTTTTTGGGAAAGAAGAAGATATTGCATCTACCCAGGGCGTCAGGGCTTTTTATGCACTTGCACAGTCACTGGTGCCCATGAGAGACCCCGACTTGTACAATCAAGCTATTATGGAGTTCGGGGCTACGCACTGTACACCCACCAACCCAAAATGTGAGTCTTGTATTTTCAAGGCCCATTGCGTTGCGTTTCGCACTAATAGACAGCATGCGCTGCCGATTAAGAGTAAAAAAATAAAAGTCAAACAACGATTCTTTCATTACCTCGTCATACAACATGCAGATAAGCTGTATATGAAGTGCAGAAAGGACCGTGATATCTGGCAAGGGTTGTACGATTTTTATCTGGTAGAAAATAGCCGCCTCAGTGAGCTAGATCGGTTGGATGACACACTGACCGTGTTGATACGACACCATCAACTACCGGTTTCCAACAATCCTACTCCGCACAAGCACCTGCTCACGCACCGGAGGTTGTATGTCCACTTTTTGCAGATACAAGCTACTGCATCGTTTATTCAGGAAGCAACACCGTTGTTGAGCCAGACTGGTGTCAGGGCTTTTACAATAGCCCAGACTAAGGAACTCCCCAAGCCTATCCTGATTGACAATTTTTTGAAAAAAGAATTTTATTCCTAGCTTACTGGACTATTAAAAAGGACATCACATTATGTCGGCAGTCAATAAAGTTATCTTACTCGGCAACATAGGCAAGGATCCTGAAGTGAGGCATCTAGAAAACGATAGGATACGCGCTACATTCGCGCTTGCTACCAACGAAACCTACAAAAATAAGGCTGGCGAGAAGGTAACTACCACAGAGTGGCATAACATAGTCTTGTGGGCGTCGCTTGCCAAAATAGCAGAACAATACCTTACAAAAGGCAAACAGGTATACATTGAAGGGAAGTTGACTACGCGCTCCTATGTGGACAAGGAAGGGCAAGTGAAGTACACTACAGAAGTAGTAGGTCAGAATCTTGTCCTGCTAGGAGGTAGACAGGTAGGCACTGCGGGTGCTGTCACCGATCAGGGCGAGGATGTGTCTGGTGTGGTAGAAGATGAAAGTTTAGATGGACTACCGTTCTAGTAGATATCACCCCTGGTTCTACTCCCTTTGGGCAACTCGCGTGCTGCACGAGTGCCATCTGGTATTGCTGCCCTTTGTCCCGCCGTCGGGCCCTTTTTCGCGTGCGATCATGATCCATTGCTGGCTTTGAATGGTCTTTTGAATTCTCCTTATCACCCCTTAGAGGGCCTGGTACTTGTTGTACTCTTGTTGTGCTCTGCTGTTATTTCTGGCATCGAGGCAGCCTTTTTTTCTCTTTCTCATAAGCAGGTTGTACAATGCAAGCACACTACAGATCTAAGAGAGAGAAACATTTTAAAACTTTTGCAGCACCCTAGACGTGTGTTAGCCACGGTGCTTATTCTGAACAATCTGGTCAATGTTGCTTTCGTCACGTTTTCGACCTATTTACTATGGCGTTTTGTGGGGGCAGAGCATGTAAGTAGTCTGGTGATGCTTGTTTATACCCTCACTTCTACCGCCTTCATTGTACTGTTTGGGGAGATCATACCTAAAATTTATGCCAATCAAGATAATTTTCGGGTTGCTAAGCGATTTGCTGGCTTTCTGGCGATTGCCACGTACACTTTACATCCACTTTCTAGTTTGCTTTTGCGTGTCGGTAAACTTTTTGGGAGTGCGCTTTCTCAGGAGAAGCATTCGTTGTCTATCGATAAGTTAAACAGGGCACTAGAGCTTACCACTACCCAAGACACTTCTGCAGGAGAAAGAGAAATCCTCAAAGGTGTTGTCAACTTTAGTAGCCTGACAGCCAAGCAAATTATGCAGCCTCGCATGGAGATGACGGCTGTAGATGTGGCGACTGATTTTCACCAGCTCATGGACCTGGTCAATAAGTCCGGCCACTCACGCCTCCCTGCCTACAAGGGTACGATCGATAAAATTGAAGGTATTTTGTATACCAAGGATCTACTAGCTCATTTAGACCAGGACGAGCATTTTCCCTGGCAGACGCTGTTGCGAAAATGCTTTTTCGTACCGGAGAATAAGAGGATCGATGCCTTGCTGTTAGAATTTCAAGAAACAAGCATACAGATGGCCGTGGTTGTGGACGAGTATGGGGGTACTTCAGGACTCTTAACACTAAAAGACATCATTGAGGAAATTATTGGAGACATGACCGACGAACTTCGTCAAGAAGAGGTCATGTACCATCAAATTGATGACCAGACATTCATGTTGGAGGGAAAGATATCCTTCAACGATTTCTGCAAAGTTATCGGAGAGCATCCAGCTACTTTTGGGCAGGTGAAGGGAGAGAGTGAGTCTCTAGGGGGGCTACTGCTAGAGTTAAACGGTAGGCTACCTCGTGTTAGTGAAAAGATTGTCTTCCAAAAATTTACCTTTACCATTGTTGCCGCTGATGCACGTAAGATCAAAAAAGTGAGGGTGGAAATAAGCCCTGAAGCAGCATCTTAGTCGAGAGCTCGGTTTACAGGCCTTTTTCAGTCACATCTTAATGATGATTTTGTAGCAGTAATACCCCAAGAATGAGTTGGGTCTCCGTTCATCGGTTTCTTGGAAGAAGAGTCCCTGTAGTAGCGGTGGGGGTAAGGACCCTCTTGATTACGAAGGTTCGGGAATTACGCATGACAAGCTCGGGCGTGTATGATCATCTGGTTTTTTTCCGAACTAATAGCTTTCGAGTATAAAAGCTTGCCTCCGAATTTGCATGCACACTCTTGAGTTTTGTCAAACTGCTCTTTTAGGGTTTCTATGTGCAAACGAGTCTTTGTCACTAGCGCGTTAGGCCTGGACAACGTGAGCGTTTTTTTCTTGCTGTTCTCTACGTTGCTATCGCCCCCGTACTGAAGAAGTAATCATTTTCCCGTGACCGTCACTAACACTCGCGCTGAGTGGGTTGTTATTTTTTGGCATGATCTGAGAGCATTCAGATGTCAGAAAGGGCGGCGTGGCCTCTTTATAAGGAGAGGTGTGCACTGGGCCCTTTTTACGCTTGTTGCAGCTTCTGGGGTGCCTCTTGTCCCCAGCCGGCAGTTTTACCCTACCGGTCTGCTTCTTTGTATTGGGCAGAGGCGCGCTTTCCAAAAATTTACTTTTAAGATGGTTGCTGTTGACACACACAAGACCCCAAAAACTTGGACAACGGTAGAGCATGAAGCAATCATTTAGATGGAAATGAAGTAGTCGTTACCCTCTCGTGTGCAACAATCAGCTGGTGCCACCTCTTGCACCATAACTCAATCCATTAAGTACATGCTGTAAGCACTTTGTCGGTGTAGCCGAATCATTTTAATCTCCGGTGTGCTAGTTGTTGTACAGTGCTACGTACGCAGACTTTTCGGGAAAGAGCCGTATTGCAAGTAGTAGCGATTTGGAAGACAAAGTGATGCACTTCAATGGGTAAGTCTATTCGTGTGTGGCTATATAAACTCTATTGATAGGTTATGTAAACCGATGGTTTTGTTGTTTTTAGTACATTTTTTAAAGACGATAAGAGTTTATAAAATATTTTCACAAAACTGAATTTAGTACAATACTTGCAAGTCTCTTATAAGGTATTATTGTATTAGTAATTATGGATATGTTACAGATCAACGTGTCTTCCCTGTTTCATCTTTTTGTAAAATAGCTGCTTGTTTCTGGTATTTTACTTCAAAGCTGCAGCAATCCGAGCTGTAAATTGGGATGTGAAAAAATCCTCGAAGTACCCGTCAGTGGGCATACACATTCTCCTGCGGTAGTGCCAGTAGCACCCGAACCAGTATCTATCCGTGTAGAGACTGTTGTATCTGGGGGTCAAACTCCTGGTAGGGACAACAAGGTTACTGATGTATCATCAGGGATTCCTCTATTCCTTGCTGGATCATCTTTCAGGGGCTGTTTATGATGCTGTTGTGGAAACGACCCTACGACGTGTACCTACTACAACATGTGCTCTAACGCCGGGTGCTACCAATCAGCCCGAAGAACTTGCGTCACATGAAGACCCCAAACCGTATCATACTTCTTTAAACTCGGTATTACCGAACCCTTGTAATCAGCATGCAGGTATATCATGATTGCTCCCGTTGAAGGTGTTTTAAAAGACCGTGAAAAATGAACGACTCAATCTATTATCTAACGTACGGAATCGATCTTCGTATAGAATGTGTGCTCGATTTGGCAAATGAATATAGAAGCTGGATATGGGGGAGGGAGATGGAGGAAATTAAGCGACTTTGACAAGGGTGTGTTAGCTGTGGAATCTGTAGGTATGGGCAAGCTATTCAATAGACTCGAATTGATGGGGGCTTTTGAATGCTTGCCAGTATCCTTGCAGCAACACATTACGTCTGCTTCACTCGTTGAGGATTTGGAGAGGGGGGGGGGAATTAGCCAACATACGGTTACCTCACGACGTTCTTAGGAAGAAATCAGGAGAAGTTGCCTGTAAGCTATTGGACTTAAAATCCCTATTCGAGGAGACCATCACTGAGGGAATTCTGTTGCAAGGGAAAAAGAGTGAATTCGATGAAGGTAAGCTTTTTGGCTATAAGTGTTGTTTTAGTACGTGATACTATCAAGCAGAGGTAGCCGTACCTCAACTTTTCAATTCTTTGCCCAAGAAGTTGCGGAATTTTGATCCTGATTAGCTCTATTGTGTAAAAAAGTCTGATTTAGGACTCTAATGCACGCCTCGCTGCTAAGCCTTGGCAATACATCTTTCCCGCGATATAGTCGAATGGTTTTAAGTCATCTCCGTATGTCGCCCATACGCCCCTCAGGTGGTTCCTGCCCAGCCTGTGATTGTTTTTCAAGTGGCCTATGATCGCTTCTATCGCCGATCAAGACTTGTCTGGCTTGTTGAACACGCTATAGAGAGGGCAAACAGTCTTGCTGGCCCTTTTCTACTAGTTGATGTCTTAAGTGTACCAAATCACCAGTATTACAGGTTTATCCCCCACTTGGAGGTAGCCTCTCCAGCAAAGTATTGGTAATAGGAATTTTCTCGCCACATAGCTACGACACGCCCATCACTGAAGTTGTAGCTGTGTTGAAGCATCAACAGGGCAGCCATCTTTCTGAGGGGGATGACTCGGCAAGCCTACCGGCGCATAGAGCGGAGCAAAGGCTTCTTCTAGCTTTGTCCAGGGGATAGCTAGAGCTAATAGGTAGAGCGGGTGCTTAGGATTTAACTGATAGAAAGGCAGGTGTTTTAAACAGATCGGTTTGTGCTTGATCAGGAGATTGCCCCAACATAACAGACTGATTTTTTGCAAGGTTTTATACCTAAAACAACGGTGTTTTGCATTTTTTGCCACCTCTTTTTTTGATCAAAATATGCATAAGAAGCTAGTATTCGAATAGATTACTCTTTCTTAAGGCTCGACTAATGTAGTAGACACACACAATACCATGATCAAGAAATACCCGCCCGCGTTGGAAGCAAGTCATTCTCCGACGATGGTATCCAACTCAATGCGATTCTCGACTATTTACATTACTTTGCCGGCTGATAGCAGTTTTCCCACTTTTCTCGATATATCCCCCCAATGCAGGGGTTCTTGGGCCAAGAAAAATGGTTTTCATGTGCTATAGTGGGGCGGTGTGTATGCGTTGCCCCTCTTAGCGAGATATTCACTTTCAAAGCTGCTGCACACAATCAACCTTTTAACTGCGATTGGCTTGACCCTCTTATTTGGCATAGGTTTCCTCGATGTCGGACTAGGTGACATAATCGACGTACTTCTAGTGAGCTTACTGCTCTATCGAGTATATAAACTGATAGAGGGAAGTATGGCTGTCAAGGTCTTCATAGGGTTTTTATTACTCTCTCTAACGCACCTTGTTGTAAGATCGGCTGGGATGGAGTTGCTGTCGGCCATTCTGGGGAAGTTTATGGAGGTTGGTGTCCTGGCAGCCATTATTCTTTTTCAACAGGAGATCAGAAGGTTCCTCTTCTGGATTGGTGGTACAACGACACTGAATGGTAGTGAGCTGATAGGTCGCCTCCTTGGTAAGAAAAATGTTAACAAGACAGGAGGAGACATTACCTCTATCGTAGAAGCTGCCAAGGCCTTGGCAGGGAGCAATACAGGTGCACTGATCGTTCTTTCCAATGAGGATGACCTTAAGTTTTATCAAGAATCAGGAGATCGCATTGATGCGGTGGTTTCTAAGCGCCTTTTATTGGCTATTTTCAACCATGAAAGTCCATTGCATGACGGAGGGGTAATTATCTATAATAACAGGATTGTAGCAGCTAGGAGCATCCTGCCAGTCACAGAGCGCCAAGATTTGTCCCCGCAATTTGGGTTAAGGCATCGTGCTGCTATCGGTATGACAGAAGTAACTAATACATTAGTTTTGGTAGTCTCAGAGGAGACGGGCCAAATCTCGGTGGCGAGGAACGGTGTCTTGGTGAGCAACCTTTCCATCCAAGAAACCAGAGCTGCGATTAATGATTACCTACAAGGTAAACGCAAGTCATAGTACTTGCTGGCATGAGAGCGTGTCGCATGTGAGTATAGGAAGATGTTAGCCTAGGGAGGCTCTTCACGGTGTATTGCTATTTTTTCATACTGAAAACAGCCTTACCAATCATGAGAAATATACAGTTCAGACAAGCTTTGGGGGAAGCCATGAGCGAAGAGATGCGACGAGATGAGCATATTTTTTTAATGGGCGAAGAAGTGGCTGCATACAACGGGGCTTACAAAGTCAGTCAAGGCATGCTCGATGAGTTCGGCCCTGAAAGGGTGATTGACACACCGATTTCTGAGCTTGGCTTTGCCGGGTTAGGCATTGGTGCGGCCATGAACGGACTACGACCCATCATCGAGTTCATGACGTTCAATTTTTCGTTGGTGGCTATTGACCAGGTGGTCAATTCCGCTGCCAAGATGATGTCTATGTCCGGTGGGCAATTTCCTGTGCCCATGGTATTCCGTGGGCCTACTGGAAACGCGGGGATGCTAAGCTCTCAGCATTCTCAGAGCTTTGAGAATTGGTATGCCAACTGTCCCGGCCTCAAGGTAGTAATTCCTTCTAACCCCTACGATGCCAAAGGGCTGCTCAAGGCTTCTATTCGCGATAATGATCCGGTAATTTTCATGGAATCTGAGCTGATGTACGGTGATAAGGGGGAGGTACCAGAAGGTGAATACTTGTTACCTATTGGTAAAGCAACAGTGGCTCGGGAAGGAAAAGATGTCACCCTTGTGTCCTTTGGAAAAATGATGAAAGTAGCGTGGGAGGCTGTACAGACCATGCAGCAGCAGGGAGTGGAAGTAGAGTTGATTGACATGCGGACGGTGCGGCCTTTGGATATGACCACCGTTATTCATTCTGTACAGAAAACCAACCGCCTTGTCATCGTGGAAGAAGCGTGGCCTTTGGGATCCATTGCTTCAGAGATTGCTTACCAAGTACAAAAGAACGCCTTTGACTACCTCGATGCACCCATCCAAAAGGTCAACAGCGAAGATGTACCTCTTCCCTACGCCCCCACGTTGATCCAGGAAGTCTTGCCTAATGTTGCAAAGACGCTGCATGCTTTAAACGCAGTGCTGTACCGTTGATGCTAGTCATCTTAGGGAGACTTCCCGCGTTTGCGGCAAGACAGTTCGTATAACACGCATAGCCTCTACATCGCTTCTGAGTTCCCTACACGGGCCATGCAAGTTGTCAGTGAGGGAGTGTGTGCGCACCTACCACCCATGCATAGTGCGATCAAATAAGTGCCTTACGTTTTAAGATCGTCTCCACAAACCTAATCTCGTGATTGCTGTTGAAAATTTTGTAGGGTAGGTAAATAAGATGGGCTTTAGAGATTACCAACAAGAAATAGTCTTTGCCTTGCTTGGCCCTTTTTACCTGCTTCCACGCAATGGGCATACCCTGTTTAGAGGTCAATTGCATCATAATCTGTTGGCTAGAAATTTCGTAGCGTAACCGCTCAAAGAGTAGTTGATGTTGCTCTGAGTAGGTAATGCCATAGAACTGAATGGCCCAAAAAAGAAAGTAAAGCAATAGCCCTACATTCGCCCCCAGTACAAACCAGATAGTTTTGACGAAAAAGGTCCCACTCATAATGGCCAGGGCGATGAGAAAAACCCACCATTGCTCCCGAATGATGTTTTTGAGACCGAGTTGTATGTAAGTATTGCTAGTGAGTTTATACTTCTTGGTTTTAACAATCATGACAGTAGGTTAGGAAAATTAGTAATCCAGTATATACGTATTTGACAGTTGGTCACGCTACTTGACGGAGCTCAATCTAGTTGATTTCTCGCATTGTTGATA
The DNA here is from genome assembly GCA_964455155.1 of uncultured Cytophagales bacterium. Classification (GTDB taxonomy): domain Bacteria; phylum Bacteroidota; class Bacteroidia; order Cytophagales; family Amoebophilaceae; genus UBA8403. The sequence goes on from CAYVYH010000003.1 coordinate 24,520, forward strand.
AAGGTCTGCTTAACGCTTGCTCAGCAAAGATACTGCCATTGTGGGGCCGAACCGTACAAACTGTATCTGACATTAAGCCGATACAGCATTGTCCATAGGTATTTTATTCGCTAAACTTGCGTGCCTCAATGGAGATGGGAGAGGGGGTTTGGAAGAGGACTAAATACAGATAACTTGAACAAACTACCCCCATTTGACCAGCTGCAAGTGTTGCTGCGGCAGGGCGCAGCGACGTGTGAGGATATAGTTGACCGGTGCTTAGACAACATAGCACAGGGGGGGCATCTCAATGCTTTTTTGCGTGTTTACGCCGAAGAAGCGAGGCAGCAGGCTGCCACGATAGATCGGATGCGTCAGACAAACGATCTGCCCAAGTTGGCTGGTATGGTAGTGGGGCTCAAAGACTTGCTGTGTTACAAAGACCACCCCGTGCAAGCGGCCAGCAAGATTTTAAGAGGTTTTGTATCACAGTTCAGTGCTACGGCCGTGCAACGACTTGTAGACGAGCATGCCATTATCGTGGGGCACCAGAATTGTGATCAGTTTGGTATGGGGTCCTCTAATGAGGCCTCTGCCTTTGGGCCAGTTCGCAATGCGCTAGATGCGACCAGAGTACCGGGTGGATCCTCAGGGGGCTCAGCGGTGGCGGTACAAGCCCACATGTGTCACGTGTCGCTTGGCACTGATACGGGGGGCTCTGTCAGGCAGCCAGCAGCTTTTTGTGGTCTGGTAGGACTCAAGCCTACCTATGCTAGAATCTCCCGCCACGGCCTTATTGCCTATGCTTCTTCTTTTGACACCATTGGCATTCTCTCACCAACGATTGAGACTTGTGCTATGGTATTGGAGATGATAGCAGGACCCGATGATTTTGACAGTACAGTATCGCACCGGCCTGTTCCCGCCTACACGGAACAGCTACAGTTCGATAAGCAAGCCAAAGTCGCTTATTTCCCTGTAGCGCTGGAACACCCTGGCCTGCAGCCAGCAATTCGGAAGCAAACCCAGGCCACACTTGACACCTTGCTTCGGGCCGGCCATCAAGTAGAGGCTGTCGACTTTCCATTGCTAGAGTATGCATTACCCACCTACTACGTCTTAGTTAATGCTGAAGCGAGTGCCAATTTGGCCCGGTTTGATGGTGTGAGGTACGGCTACCGAAGTCCGGAGAGTACTACTGTGGCAGCTATGTACCAAAAGACGCGTACCCAGGGGTTTGGCCAAGAGGTACAGCGCAGAATTCTGACCGGCACGCTTGTATTGAGTGCTGACTATTACGAGGCATGGTATGTCAAAGCACAGCAGGTACGGCGGCTGATCAAAGAAAAGTTAGAAATGATCTTTGCCACCTATGACTTCATAGTGCTGCCTACTACGCCTACCACAGCCTTTAAGATTGGTGCGTATACCCAAGATCCGCTAGCCATGTATCTGGCAGATTTATACACTGTGCCTGCCTCTATTGCCGGATTGCCTTCTATTTCTATTCCCAATGGTACCGACGAAAATGGCTTACCTATCGGGTTGCAGGTGATGGCTCCTGCTTTTGGAGAGGCCCAGCTGCTTGCCTTTGCTCGGTACCTTACTCTGTTGCTATAGCAAAGTTGTATCATGCCTGGATGGCCCTGTAGGTGTTATACTGAGCTGAAACTGCTGTCTTACTACTCGAAGAGATATTTTTAAGGTGCCATAGGCCGTTGTTGACAGGTTGGGTTGTAACCAATAGCCCCAAGGTCTTGCTCTCAATTTTGGCAAGGAGGTTTTATACGAAGCTTATGGGGGATGTGCTTTTGTACAATCAGGTCATACATTTCCATAGGTTGATAGAGCAGAGACGGAACGCCGGCCGAGTAGGCGATGCAACGTAAGGGGGCTTTTTGTAGGTCAAGTAGTCAAGTCATTTTCCTATCAGCCCGTGCGCGCCTGGTGCCGAGGGGGGGAGGCGTAAGTGTGATGGGAAAAATGTCTTGCGTGTGGGAATTTTTCTGCTAGGAAAGCGGCTATATGGGTAAAATAGGTATGCTGTGCTCAACGAAACTGAGCGGCTCGGATGGGCCTAAGCCTGACGATGACCGCAATAGAAATTAGCAGCACAGTGTTTACTACTGCTAAGGTCAGTAAGTTGAGTCCTAAAACTACGCCCCAATTCCAAGCAATAGGAACATAGTCGATGTAGTAGTATGTAGGGTTTAAGGGTATCAACTTACCGTACTGCTGTAAAGCACACAGTCCTATACCCATGAGGTTTCCCCAAAAAACGCCCTGGCCCACCATGTGAAAGTTGTTCCAAAGCATCATGCGTTGTATTTGTCCATCGGAAGCACCTAAGGTTTTAAGAATACCGATCATCGACGTCCTTTCCATCGTCTGGATAAGCACAATCGAAGCTAAATTAGAGCTGGTTACAAGTAAGATAAGGACCGTAAAAATCAGGGCATTCTTGCGTACAATGAGCAGCCAGTCGAAGATGGTAGCATACTCATGGGCCGTTGTTGTAACGCTCAAATCATAGCCTAGCCACGCGCGTAGTTGCTCGGCTGTTGACTGCGTTTGCCGAGATTTATGCAAAAAAATTTCATAGCCTCCTGCTAAGTTTTCTGGCCAGTTGTTGAGTCGTTGAATGAGCCGCAGATCACAAAAAGCCAGCTTTTCGTCTAACTCTGCAATGTGTGTGCTATAGAGTCCCACCACCCGAAGCTTCCTGTACCGAGGAGGGTGTTGCACTACATAAGCGATCACTTCATCGCCCACCTGCACACGCAGTCGGTTGGCGGTTTGAGTGCTTAACAAGATGTCTTGATTATATTCTTTTGACTTAAAATCAATGAGTTGGCCTGCTGTCAAATAAAGACTCAGGTGGTGGTGCGTTGCTGCAGGATCCAGGCCCTTGCACACGATACCTTCCACATCTTCTGCTGCTTTGATCAACATCACTTTGTGGGCAAAAGCTTGGATAGATTTGATATCGCTCGGAAATGCACACTGCAATCCGTCTAATCTATGTTGATCCAGCGGAGGCTCTTCGTCAGACCTATTCAGAGCGTATTTGGACACTTGTAAATGGCCGCTTAAGTCGGTCAATTTTTGTTCGATATTTTGTTGGAAGCCTTGCATGACCAAGAATGCAATGACCGTGGTGGCGAGTCCCAACGCCACACTGACGATCCCTATCCTATGCACAATTTTTGTGAAAGCCTTCTGTGGTGCTCGGCGGAGACGGCGGGTAATGAAGTAGGGAGTATACAAACGCAGTGGCTATTGGCAGATCGAGAGCACTTTAGCTAGGTGCTCAAAAGAACCCTAGCAATCTACACATTAATTGTCGTTCCTATGCACCTCGTAGATACAAGACTCTGTGTAGGCCGACGCTCAACAATAGAGGAACAATCCTGGGTTACCTGAAGGAGTGACCACAGATCATCGTGCGTATAATCGATGCTGTAAGCACTCAGAAGAGTTACCATCGTGTTGTAGAGCATGTGAGAAAATGAGACAACCAGACTGGAAGCCCGTCTTATTCTGTGTCACGCTGCTGTTTCGGCATAAGCTACTCCTGAGCCCGCCTGTGTTATGTGTGGGGCAGTTGCTATATTCGCCACTATTCTAAACTTTATCTAAAATACAGTCTAACCAATATGAAAATTATAGAGATTATAGGGTATCAAAGAGCAAATCTCGGAAAACAAGAAGCCAAGCGGCTCAGAAGGGAAGCCAATGCACCTTGCGTGCTGTATGGTGGTCAAGCACAGATTCACTTCTATACCCCTATGGCGCTGCTCAAAGACCTTGTCTACACACCTGACGCTCATTTCGTGCACCTCTCTGTCGAGGGAACTATCTATCAATGTATCCTCCAAGATATCCAGTTTCACCCGGTGAGTGAGATGATTCTTCACGTAGATTTCTTACAGATTTTTGATAATAAGAAGATTAAAATGCAGATACCCACGATGCTCACCGGTACAGCACCCGGTGTCATTACGGGCGGTAATCTCGCAAAGAAGCTCAGGAGTCTGCCTGTAGTGGCTTACCCAAAAGATATGCCTGCACACATTCAGGTAGATGTCTCTTCCCTTGAGCTAGGACAAATGGTGCGTGTGAGAGACATTAAGACGGCGCGCTATACCATCCTAGCCTCACCAGGTACACCCGTGGCCTCTGTAGAAATTCCGAGGGCTCTGCGTGGCGTTGCCGGCAAAGAAGATGTTGAAGCAACTTCTGGTGGAGGTAAGAGGACGTAGGTTTTTTGCGCAGCAATACCAAGTGGTAGTTTGTCGTTAAATAATCCAGACATTCAGACCAGAAGGCTTGCTACAGGTCGAGCAATCCTGTCGTATGTTATCTAGCCTGGGCGTGTTGTATGGGTCTGATCATGACCACCTTGGTTAGGGAGGTAGCAGGTCGGTTCTCGATAGCTACTCCGTTGTGGCAAGCTGCTGTAGAGAGTATCTTCTTACAGATTTGGTGTCTTTAGGTCTTGCTTATGGTCCCTTCTACGTTGCGGGCTGCTACATGCATCATCCAATGAAGTATCTTATCGTGGGCTTAGGGAATGTGGGTACCGAGTATGCTCTTACAAGGCACAATATGGGCTTTATGGTGGTAGACCAGCTAGCTCATAGACAAGCAGCAACATTCCAACCCGACCGGCTGGCTGTTTTGGCTACATGCCAATACCGTGGCCGTACACTTTACTTGATCAAGCCCACTACTTACATGAACCATAGTGGCCGGGCAGTGGGTTACTGGCTCGGCAAACTGAAACTACCTGTAGAGCGATGTCTTGTGGTTGTAGATGATGTAGCCTTGCCTTTTGGTAAATTGAGAATGCGGCCTCAAGGCGCTGCTGCTGGCCATAACGGCCTAAAAAGCATAGAAACCAGCTTGGGTTCCCAAGCCTATCCGCGGCTTCGCATGGGCATTGGCAATGACTTTCCCAAGGGCCGCCAGGCCGACTACGTGCTTGCTCCTTGCACGGAAAAAGAACTGGAAGCGTTGCCTGTCCTTATAGATCAAGCTTGCGAGATGGTCTACGATTTCTGTACGCTAGGCATCGTACATACAATGGAGCGATACAATCGGGCTAAGCAGATGTAATCAATCACGCAC
>CAYVYH010000003.1:29728-33607 GCA_964455155.1 uncultured Cytophagales bacterium
CGCACGCATTGCGTGCAGCTTTTGTTGTTGTGCGGCGATACGTTCGTCCGTAATTTTTTCAAAAAGCAGGGCAGGTGCTCCCAGGGCTGTACCTGGCTGTATCAGTTCTAGATTACCTGCTTGGGCCCATGGTGCACCTTCCGAGGGAATCATGCCCAACATCTTCTTGAGTCGATGGCTTGTAAAAGGCAGAAAAGGTTCCAGTAGGATGGACAAATTAGCCGTGAGTTGCAGGGCTATGTTCAAGATCGTGCCTACTCGCCCCTTATCACTCTTGATCAAGTGCCAGGGTTCTGTGTCTGCCAAGTATTTGTTGCCAGCCCGAGCCAGGTGCATGCACAACTGCAGGCCCTCCCTAAATTTGAACCGTTCTATGGCTTGCCCTACTTGATGTGGTAGTTGCTGTAAGTAGTTAGCTAGCACACGCTCCGTAGTTGCTATGGTGCTGCGTTCAGGCACTGTGCCACCAAAGTATTTGTGAGCCAGAACGAAAGTTCTGTTAACAAAATTGCCCAGTATGGCGACAAGTTCGTTATTATTTTTAGCCTGAAAGTCCTGCCAACTGAAATCGCTGTCCTTGTTTTCTGGTGCATTGATACACAGGACATATCGCAGTACATCTTGCTGGTTGGTGAAGTCAGTCAGGTACTCATGCAGCCAAACGGCCCAGTTCCGAGATGTGGAGATTTTTTCCCCTTCGAGGTTGAGAAATTCATTGGCAGGCACGTTGGTGGGCAGTATAAAACTTCCGTGTGCCTTGAGTATGACAGGGAAGATGATGCAGTGAAAGACGATATTATCTTTGCCTACAAAATGAATCAATTGTGTATCTGGGGATTGCCAGAAAGGCTTCCAGTCTTGCCCGTGTGCGGCGGCCCATGCCTGGGTGGCACTGATATAGGCAACGGGTGCTTCGAACCAAACATAGAGCACTTTGTCTCGTGCCCCTGCTAGGGGAACGGGTATGCCCCAAGCCAGGTCGCGTGTCACCGCCCGTGGTTGCAGGCCTTGTTCCAGCCAAGATTTGCACTGGCCATATACATTGGTTTTCCACTCTCGGTGTTCTTCTAAAATCCACTGCTTGAGCCAAGCTTCGTGTTTATCTAGAGGTAGGTACCAGTGTCTGGTCTTTTGCAACTGCAAGGCAGCACCGCTCAGAGTGGACCGTGGCTGTAGCAGTTCTTCTGGGCTCAGGGTCGTACCACACGACTCACATTGATCGCCATAGGCATCTTGGTACGCACAACGCGGGCACACGCCCCGAATGTACCGATCTGCCAAAAACTGTTTGTGTACGGGGTCGTAGTATTGTTCAGTGTCCTTGACTTCTAGATTACCTTGGTCGTGTAGGGTCTTGAAGAAGTCGGTGGCTATCTGGCAATGCAGCGTTGATGACGTTCGCGAAAAAATGTCAAAACTGATGCCAAAGTCTTCAAAAGCTTGTTGATTCAGCGCATGGTACTTGTCTACGACCTGTTGGGGTGTGACACCTTCCTGCTGAGCCCGGATGGTGACCGGAACGCCGTGCTCGTCCGAGCCACTGATGAATAAGACACGTTTCCCATAGCTGCGTAAATATCGCGCGTAGATATCAGCTGGTATATACACACCTGCCAAGTGTCCGATATGAATGGGGCCGTTGGCGTAGGGGAGTGCTGCCGTAATGGTGTAGGTGTCTGGGTTGGAAGATGATGTAAAAGGCATGGTTTTTAGATGTGTATACCCTGTTTAAGCATCGTAAAAGTAAGTCTCTCTGATACCTTAATCAAGGTGAGATCAGCGTAATAGTACCACCATATGCGCCAATTTCAGGGTCTGTTTGATGGTCTTCATACGTCACTCGGATATTGTGGTACTATTAGGGATAGTGTCACAATTACTGTATATTTCAGATCCTCAATGCTGCTTAGGCATTGTTTGTCTCTGTGCTTGAATATGACGCGCTGGAAGTTTTTTGCTTCGAGTGTCTAGATGCTCTTCAAGGCCTATAGTTTTACCGCATTTAGTAGCTACAAACACAGTTTTTAATTGTTGCTTAAGCCGTGATAACTGTAACTGATCGTACCAATGTCTCGTTTTTCTTTTGTTGCTGCCGCTTTTAGGCTTGTGCTGGGCGTAGTCTTGTTGCAAAACTGCCAGCCAAATCACGGTCCGCAGGTGGGCTCGCCAGGAGCGGTTTCTATTTCCGCGACTCTGCGGTCCGATATACACGTGGTTGAGCGTACTCCGGGTTCACCATGTGGCGCTGCTACGCTCCAGAAGCCACCTGTTATGTTTTCCGGTGCTGTGGCTGATTGTAGCGAGCTTGCTGGAGGACGTTGCTATCATCGCTCTTCTTTGACTGCCGCCGGATCAGCTGCTCCAGTATACTTTGGATCTTTTACTGCTTCGTCTGGCGATCGTGTTGTATTCAAGCGAGCGGGGGATGTGTGGTATGCAGAGACGTGTCAGGGTAGCCTGCCGGTAAAGAGCCAAGAGATCGTTTGTACCTACTTGCGTTGGCTGCGCAATCAGGAAAGCTGCGTGGTCCGTGCGCGCGTACATGTCATGCATGCTTCCAATGAGCCACACAACCGTTGCGTATACCTAGGAAAGGTCGGTTTGTTGGGCGGGACCCGCACACCAGGCTCGCAACGGAGTTCTCCTGGTACCTTGGTACAGCCCGCTGCTGTGAACACCATATTCATGGCCTTTGGTGCCAAAGAGTGGCAACGGTACTTGGGTGTAGATGTGGGTGAGGAGCCTTCCTTGCCTGAGAATATTGATACTATTTTGAATCGTATTTGTCCGTTCTTGCTAGAGGATGAAACCGCATGTCGAAAAGTGAAAGATAATCACCTATTGGTGTTGATTCCTGCTACTGTCAATGGTGAACCCTTTACCCTAGACAAGCTTGGTGAGCTTATCAAAGGGAGATCATTTTTAGATAATCCGTATGGATATCGTTACTACAGTGAAGAACTACGTCAGTCTTGTGGCAGTGAGTCAATCGCTAAGATGTCCTACTGGGTATTGATAACGAAGAAAGTGATGCGAGGTAGTTTAGGACATGATTTTTTGGGACACCAGAGGCGTATAAGTAGACACAGTAAGGATGGCTATAGGGTACCTTATGCCTTAGAGGTGGCTACTGCTATTCTAACACATTATGTACGGAGTGGACATCGGCTGTATAGTGATGATCCTCTTAGGTATACACGATGTTATAATACATCGTTGCAGAGCTTATTTATTGGGGGATTCGATTTCTCAGGCCTTAGCGTCGATCATTACTATTTTGACCGTGGCGACTATGGTGTTGCAGGCTGTCGGGAACTGTAAGCCTTTTAGATTCTTGGTTGCGTTTTTCCTTGGTTTGAGCTCGGCCTCATAACTTTGGGGCCTTAGCGCGGTACATTTTTTATGCAAAATTTGCTTTACTGCTGTCCCACGTTGATGATCGCATGGTGAGCCGTGGTTGGTTGGAGCCACTTCACTGGAAGTGGGATGAGGGCGTAGTGTGTCACATTACTCATGACGTAAAGTGTGCTGTCAGGTAGCGGGGACGAGATATACAGAGTCTTTCTCATGTGATACCTTGTGTGTTGGGGGCCACAACACCAATCTTGTCGCATGATGGTCATATTGACGCATGTCGCTGTGCGGATGGTCTTTGGATTGATACACAATGCCAGAAGTTGGTGGATTTCAGCAGTTATCTGGTCTACGTTTAGAGGCGTTTGTAGGGGCTCATTTATTAGCGACTCTTGCGGAGATGTTTGTGATGGGGCCGGCGTCTCGTATCTTCTTAAATTCCGGGCGGTTAGAGAGTTATGGTAGATAAAGGCTCATCATGGATGTCCACTGGGTTCGAGTCGTTCGTTGCTGCTGTGCAACTTA
>CAYVYH010000003.1:33707-42377 GCA_964455155.1 uncultured Cytophagales bacterium
CTGCGACTTTACGGTCGTGGTGCAGCCCTTGTTGTTGCATAATGAGCTATTGATTTACTAATCTGACATTTCCGTTTGGGTCAAGGAACCGCGACGTATACCACGGTTGCATGTGGCAGGCAACAAGGGAAGTCGCTCCGGTTGCTCCACAGTGTATTCATTTTATCCCATGTTCCACAACACTCAGCTTAGGCAATTGACGGCAACGGTGGCTCTTTGTGGTCTGTTGCTACAGGCCTGTAAGTCAAGTTTAAATGCAACCGTTGAGGAGCCTGCACTCAAGAGCCCATGCAGGGTAAGGAATAGTGAACAAACTGTTGGCCAGGCGTTGGTTATGGCGTCAGGAGGTGCTCAATCTGCAAACCATACTGCCGCTGAGTGCGTTGACACACACGGTCTTCGACCATTGGCAGATGAGTCTCTATCTGGCTTGTTGGGATCTCTGTCTGCTTCGTCTTCTGCACCTGCTTTGGCTGTTGTACAGGTTACAAAGTCTCCCTGTCGCGCCCTAGACATGCCCAATGCTCATCAGTCGCTTTATGCGCTCTTGACAGCTTCCTCTGGTAGAAAGCGTGTTACGTTTGGTGAGGTGGGTGAACAGTACGCTTGCTCTCCGACAGTTGGTACTACGGGGAATGAAAAGGTGCTTCAAAGGGCACGTACGCAGCTCCGGAATCAATTCTCCAATTTGAAATTGGAAAGAAGGTATGCCTGTATCAGAAGCGATAATTCAAGCCGCGCATTATTTCTTTCGTATGTCTTCGGAGCGGAGGCGTGGAAGCAGTACTTCGGAGAAGTGGGGGTAGAGCCAGCGCTACCCGACGATATAGATGAGATTTTGAACAGTCCTTGCCCATTCTGGCCGGGTGAGCGAGTGAAAGATACGCACCTACTGGTACTGATGCCCTCGGTAGTGGATGGTAAGCCCTTTACCTTAAATCTGCTTGAGAAGCTTGTAGCAGTACCCAAGAAAGAAGAGCATAATACACGCTATAATGTCTATGACAATTGTGTACAGCGCTCGCTAGGTAATCAATCCTTCGGTAGTTCTTATTGGGCCTTGATGACGCGAGATACGCTTCTTAAGAGCAGAGGGAAGACGTATGCAGCCCAAAAAGACTCGATTGCTGCACATGTGCATCTCGTGGGTCTTCCCTATAGGATGCCCCACGTGTTAGAAGCAGCAACAGTGATGCTGTCACATTACGTTCGTACTGGAGAGCGTCTCTATGCGTATGATCCTTTTACTTATACCAGGTGCCAAGATGTGATAGCAGATGACTATCACAATAAACTCTCGATTGTTGTGGGTGGGTTTTTCGATAAGGGCCTTTGCATCAGCACCAGCAACTCTATAAACTGTGAATACGGAGTGTCATGTCTCCTTACGTTCTAGTCATTTGACTTTTGTTTTGAGTAGGTTGTCATGGTTATTGCAACTCAGTTGCTCGTTTTTGTCTCGATGAGGCTGGTTATTTAGTTGTGGGTCTTTTTTATTTTTTTGTTGCTCGGCGTATTGGCTCAAAATGTACCATAACGGCTAGTCGTCTTCATGGGAATCAGACTGGTTCTCAACGCCGTGTTGATGGCGTAAAATTTTGGACGATAGTCCTGAGTGTCGAGCGAGGCGTGTTCACTGTGTTACGCTCCCCACATTTAATTCTGCTCAATTCTTGTCGTGTGTGCAGTTTTATTGCATGTACACTTGTTATTTACTAATATAGCCCCCGGTTTGACGTCGTGTGGGGGAAGGTATTCTATGTATAGGCCATGGGCACGGCGGTGGGCTTATCTTCTTATTAAACGCATTGAATCTATGCCTCATCCTCGATACCAGAAGTTTACAGCAGCAGTCTTTGTCGGTCTATTGTTGCAGGGTTGTCAGCCAAGCTTTCATGTAACCGCTGAGGAATCTAGTGGTGGGAAACCTGCGGCAGCCGGTCATGCGCGCGGTGCTGACAGGACTGTTGGTTTTGCATCGGGCAATAGTCCCCTTACTTCGTCTTATGAACATTCTGGTGCCTATCATCAGGGGTCTTCGATGGAGTCTTTCATTCCATCATCCTTTTTGCTTGAGGATTCGAAGCCTGCAGCCAGTTCTGCGTTTCCAAATGCTCGATCGGAGTCAGGTAGTGGTGCTGCGACGAAGTCAGTGTTGCAAGTGGGACGGCCGCGTTCGAGGCATGGCTATGAAGATCGATTGGCATTAGAACCATCATCACAAGTTCGTCTGGGGAAAGACTACAGAAAGCAGTCAATGTTAGTGCGATCATTGCGAACCCGTTTGGAACACGAGAATGAAAAAAAGCTAGCCTTGGGACGTTCCTTACGGGTGCGCTTGTACCCTGTACATGAAAAGAAACCAGCAGCAGCAGCGGTGTGCGAAAAGCCACGCTCGGGTGCACCACAGGGAGTACGGATGGTAGACCGGGTACCGGCGCAGTGTTTAGCAAGGCTTGATGACTCAGCGCGCGAGAGGGAGCATGAGCTTATGCGGGGGGGAGCGTGTCATTCCCAGCGTTTTCCTCAGGCTTTTGGCGCTCAAGAGTGGGAACGTTACTTTGGGCAGGTAGGTGTGGAGCCTCCGCTACCGGCTGATATAGCTGGGATCTTACATAGCAGTTGCCCCTTCTGGCCAGGGAAGAAAATCAAAGACACGCACCTGTTGGTGCTGATTCCGTCCACAGTGGATGATAGGCCCTTTACGTTGAATCTATTGCGTAGTCTTATACAGATCCCTAGGAGAGCGGGCTACAAAACGCAGTACCGGGACTATGATTATGACGTTCAACAGTGTTTCGGTAATCAGTGTCCTCGTTCTTCCTATTGGGTGTTAGTAACGCGAGATGTGTTACCCGGTAGTAGGTTTAAGACGTGTATACGACAGGGGGAACTTGTTGCCGAACAAGCACGCCGTACGGGAATGCCTTATCAGATGCCCCGTGTGTTAGAAATAGCGACAGCAATCCTGTCAAACTATACTCGTAGCGGTGAGCGTCTTTACACAGATGTCCCTTGGACCTATACGCGGTGTCAGGAGATGATACCTTGCTTTACCGACGCCTCGGTTTTTGTTGGAGGATTTTCTTCTTGGGGGCTTTCTATCAGCGACGACTTTGTTCCTAACCGCAACTATGGCGTATCGTCTCTCCTTAGATTTTAAGTGTGTCATTGCACAACGTCTCTCTTACCTCTGTGCGTTGTAGTTTTAGTGCCTGGCTATCAACCCCTATCCGATGATCAAAAAATGATCTCAAGGAAACGCTGCAGAGATGGTAAATCTCTTACACGGAGATGTCGGATTGTTTCGCGAGGTTGGTAGCTGAGTTAGATCTGGTTGTACGCATAACAACATGCTAGGCTGGTATTCTGGAGGAGTGGTGTCTGTCACTAAGGATTCTTTGCAATCGAGGCTGATACAGTGTACCCATCTAGGTTGAGGATGGTGCCTCCTTGTATACTGGTCTCTACCAATTCTAGTTGTAGTGCTTGGACCTCTTGACAAATGTAGGCTTTGTGTTGCTGTACAGCAGCTTTTACAAAAGGATGTTGGAGCACGAGTGTTACTTTTATTTTATCCTGTACGTCTAAGCTTTGCTCTTTACGAAGGTTTTGGAGGCGATTAACCAGCTCGCGGGCTACACCCTCTTGGCGCAAGGCGTCGTCGAGTCTGATGTCTAGTGCTACTGTGGTCTCACCTTCCTTGGCCACAACCCAACCTGGAATATCTTCTGAGGTGATGATAACATCATCCAATGTCAATACTATGTTCCCCGAGTGCCCTTGCAAAGAAGTAGGTATGGCTGTTTCGGAGTCGGGTAGTACCATAGCAAGCTCCAGACGTTGTGTTTGCTCTAAGCGTTGAATGTCTTCTTGCGTCAGCTGTGCAATGATTTGCGCCAGCATTTGCACACGTGCTCCGTAGCGTTGTCCTAAAATTTTAAAATTGGGTTTTATTTTTTTAGTCACTACGGCTGTAGTATCATCTATGTAGGTCACATTTTTGACATTGACTTCTGATTTGATCAAGGATTCTAAAGAAGCGATGTGAGTCTTGGTAGTTTTGTCAGCAATGGGCAACAGAAGCCTGGCCAGGGGTTGTCGTACTTTTAGCTGATGTTTTTTTCTTAGTGAATGAACCAGCGAGACAATTTTTTGAGCCTCATACATTTTTTTTTCCAAAGTCGTATTGATGAATTGGCTTTCAGCCTTTGGAAAGTCCGTCAAATGTACAGAATGAGCATTCTTTTGTTGATCTGTGTGATGTAAGGCCTGGTAAATCTGCTCCGTGTAAAAAGGGGCAATAGGCGCAGCGAGCTGGGCAATGGTGATCAAGCATGCATACAGTGTTTGATAGGCAGCCAATTTATCAGGACCGTCCTCACTTTGCCAGAAGCGTTTTCGATTCAGACGTACGTACCAATTGCTCAAATCGTTCACTACAAAATCTTGTATGGCTCGTGCTGCTTGGGTAGGGGTATACGCCTCGTAGGCCTCCGTCACGGTTTGGATCAAACTGTGTAGGCAGGAGAGTATCCACTGATCAATTTTGGGCCGGTCTGTAAGGGGGACGAGTGGTGTTGCTCGGTCAAACCGGTCGATATTGGCATACAACGCAAAAAAGCTGTACGTATTGTGGAGAGTCGCGAAGAAACGTCGTTTTACTTCAACGATGCCATGAGCGTCAAATTTGAGATTGTCCCAAGGATTGGCATTGCTAATCATGTACCAGCGTAGGGCATCTGGGCCGTGTTGGTCCATCATGGAAAAAGGATTGATGGCATTGCCCAAGCGTTTAGACATTTTGTTGCCTTGTTGGTCCAATACAAGTCCATTAGCTACCACTTGCTTAAAGGCTACCTGATCAAACAACAGAACAGCCAGCACATGTAGGGTAAAGAACCATCCACGGGTTTGGTCTAAACCTTCTGCGATAAAGTCAGCGGGGAAATGTTGTGCGAACGTTTCTTTATTTTCAAAAGGGTAGTGACATTGTGCGTAGGGCATTGCTCCGGAATCAAACCACACATCGATTACATCAGACTCGCGGTACATGGGCTTACCCTGGGGACTCACTAGCACGATTTGATCTACATAGGGGCGGTGTAGGTCGATTTCTGCTGGCAGGGGCGTGTTCATCAGGCCCGCAGCTATGGCCTGGTCTACTTCTAGGCGCAGTTCGGCTAGTGAACCCACGCACTTTTCTTCTTGTTGGTCTTTGGTGCGCCAAATGGGCAAAGGCGTGCCCCAGTATCGGTCTCGGCTAAGGTTCCAGTCTACTAGATTCTCCAGCCAGTTACCAAACCTACCTGTACCTGCACTTTTTGGTTGCCAGCTGATGGTTTTGTTTAGTGCTACGAGGCGGTCTTTGCAGGCGGTGGTCTTGATAAACCAAGCATCCAGCGGATAGTACAAGATAGGCTTGTCTGTACGCCAGCAGTGGGGATAGCTGTGCTCGTACTTAGCCACTTGAAAGGCTTGGTTTGTTTTTTTAAGCTTGATAGCCAACAATGTATCTACTGATTTATAGTTGGGCTGCTGGCGAATTTCTTGGGGTGCATATGCTTCTTTGACGTACTGGCCAGCAAAATCGGTGATTTCGGACACGAAACGACCTTGACGGTCTACAATGGGGCAGGCTGTATCGGTACCGCGTTCTACAGTAATCGGTGGAATACCTGCTTGCTGCGCTATGCGCATGTCATCAGCTCCAAATGTAGGGGCAATGTGTACCAGGCCTGTTCCTTCTTCGGTGGTTACAAAATCGTCTGCAATGATGCGAAAGGCAGGTTGTTTGGGTATCACGTAAGGGAGAAGTTGGTGATACGTTTGCCCGATCAGATCCTTGCCCTGATAGTGTGCTATGATTTGCCATGGAATGGGCGTGTCGCCGGCCTGGTAATGGGAAAAAGCAGCGGGGTCTTGTGTTGACTCTGTTAAGAAATAACGCGGCACAGCGGCTTGTGCTAAAATTACTTGTACAGGCTGGTAGGTGTAGGGGTTGAAGGTGCGCACCTTGACATAGTCGATGTGCTTTCCTACTGCCAAGGCACTGTTCGCTGGCAATGTCCAGGGAGTAGTGGTCCAGGCCAAGAAATAGTCCTGCTGTGTGCCTTCTACCCGGAACTGCGCCACGACCGAGGTATCCTTGACTAGTTTGTAGCAGCCTGGCTGGTTGAGTTCATGAGCGCTTAGTCCTGTGCCGGCAGCGGGTGAGTAGGGCTGGATGGAGTAGCCTTTGTAGAGCAACCCTTTGTGGTGCAACTGCTTGAGCAAGTGCCAGAGTGATTCTATGTAGTCGCGGTCAAAGGTCAGATAAGGGTGGTCTGTATCCAACCAATAGCCCATCTGCTTTGTCATGGTGTCCCATTGGTCCTTGTATTGCAACACTGCCTGGCGGCAGTATGCATTGTAGGTTGAAACGCTGATTTTGGTGCCAATGTCTTCTTTGGTAATACCCAGCTGTTTCTCCACAGCAAGCTCTACCGGCAGTCCGTGTGCGTCCCAGCCACTCTTGCGCTGCACTCGAAATCCTTGTTGAGTTTTGTATCGGCAAAAAATATCCTTGATGGTGCGCGACAGTACGTGGTGGATACCAGGTGCGCCGTTGGCTGAAGGGGGGCCCTCGTAAAAAGTGAAGCTCCGCTTCTCATCTCGTTGCTGGATGGAACGCTGAAAAATGTCGTTCTTTCTCCAAAAATCGTGGATAGCACGGGCAGTCTGTGCTAGGTCTAGCTCGGGGTGGGCAGGGTAGGTAGGCATGGCGTATCTAGCTAGGCACGGCTGTTATTTGCTGCTACCAAAATCTCGCCCAATCTCAGCAACAAGCGGACCATCTCTATATTTAGTTCCGTGATTTTCCGATCTTTTTCTTCTTTTTGCGCGAGCCTCGTTGCTTCGAGCTTCATAATTTGGTTATAGTATAAGGAATAATCCAGATTGACGTAGCAGCCTTCCATCGCAATGTTGTGTGTAAGCGCTTCCTCATCTTTCCTGACATTTTCTTCTGCCTTTTCGTACAACTCTGCATCTCCATCTCCCGGCGTTGCATGTTGATCTTTTGAGGCCTGTAATAATTTTACCATGTACTCTACGAGCTTCTCGTGTATTTTTTCCCTTCGGCGGTCTCTCTAAGCTCCTTGCGCATGCTCGCTGCCCTTGTTGCCGGTGTGGAGTCACCCTTGTTATTTCGTGTACATGCACAGCCCTCCCATAAGATGAGCACCAAAGCCATAGTAGCGTAGAAGCCAGGTAGCGTGTGCTTGTGTTGCATTGGTGTCATGTGCCAGCTATGCAACCTTTGTTCTGTACTGTGTTAATACCGAGTACTAAAATAGCAGCAATCCACAGGATACACAAAATAAGGCCTTTGCATGGCGTATCGTCCATAAGGGCACTCTTTAGTAGACTCAAGTTATCGACCATCGAGCCACTAGCCCTCTATCTCATGATTAAAAACAAGCTCCAGGAAGTTTCGCAAATGTAGATGTTAGTAGAAGAACGAAAAAGAGAAAGCTTTTGCACCCAATCAACGTCGTGGTCGGCTGATCTTTGTTTGAGAAAGTGCTTGACAAGTGCTCTCTTGAGGAGGCATCAGGCAGGCTTGTCTATCATCCCTTGGTGCTGTGCAAGATGATGCTCCTACAAACTTAGTATGATCGCTCTGGGTGTTGATGACGCAGGATGTGCTTGAAGGTAGTAGAAGCAAGACGTACGTAGAACAGAGGGAATTGGTTGCTGGGCACGCAAGTCGCACGGGCCTGCCTTATGAGTTACCACCATGGAGGTAGAGGCGCGGCTATCTTGTCGCACTACGTGCGTAGTGGAGAGCATGTCTGCATAGATGGTAATCGGACTTACACTCGGTCGTTGTTGGTAGTTTGGCCTCCCGTGGGTCCTGTATCGTATAGAACTACTTCTGTTACCAAGACAGCTACGGTGTGGCTGGTCTCCGACAGTTCAAGCACTTGACTCCGCATGAGGGATCTTGCACTCCGTCCACGGGGACTTGTATGGTGGGGCAATGTCTTCGAATGCTTTCAGAGGAAATTAGGCCTGGTGTAGATTGATAAGTGCGTCAGGTCAAAAAGAGAAATCAGCTCTAATGTGGCTACGAGCGTCATTACCTGGCATCGGCAGACGTAGTCTTAGCAGTACATCCTACCGTTGTCAACGTTCATGATGGACCTTGTACGTCAGTCAGTCTTGATCCTGTAATACTTCCTGCAGGCAGTCGCATCTTGGTAGACAAAGGGCGTGGTTCAGCCAAGAACGATCCGCTATCACGTCAAAGAGGTTGACATCGTGGTACTCAACGCAAGACCTACAAGCATAGGCCCCTGTCTGTTCTGGGAAAAGCGCTACAACAGGCTACTTCGTCGCAGTCGCTATCAGATAGATCGAGTGTTTGGGCGCATGAAACGTTGGTTGGGTAGGCTAGAAGCCAGTTATGTCGGCATGGCTAAGACCCGTGAGCATCATGTTCTGGGGACTATCGCTTATAACTTACACGGATTTCCAAAGACCATCCTGTCGAAGGCGTAGCAAAAGCAGAGAGAAGGTACTCAAATGGGCACTTGGCTCCCAAAACAGGGGGAAGTAAGTAAACTGAATACCTCAAAATAACCCCCCAAAAAGTGCTATAGGGATAGTGCGCCTTTTACGCAAAAG
>CAYVYH010000003.1:42477-46259 GCA_964455155.1 uncultured Cytophagales bacterium
TGGTTACTGCTTCGGATGGTGTTGCGGTGTCGTTCAGGGACTCGGTTATTTTCTCTTCTTTCTGTTGAATTTCCTCCTGTATTTCTTGAATCAGGTTTTCTAGTGTTGAAGACGGTGCTTCACCTTGTTGCTTAGGTGTTTGTGCGTCTCGCTCGTGGGGCTTTGGTGTGTCGCTGGTCACTGCTTCGGATGGCGTCGCGGTGTCGTTCAGGGGCTCGGTTATTTCCTCTCCTTTTGTTTGTGGTACACTAGGTTCGGGGCTCGGAAAATGAGGATGATTCTTGCCATCTTCGACACAGCCCACGCACGAGACGACAACTAAGATGGCAGAGAGTATATACAGGTTATGCATCTTTTGCTCATAACGGTTGTAAGACGGTTTGCTGCTTCTATGACAATTTTGCCTGGTTAGTATGATTCGTATACATACAGATACACAAACTTACAGTTGTTGATGTCTTTGACGTTGCCAGTGATCACACACGATGGCAGCAGCCATGGCTGCATTGAGTGATTCTGCTTGACCATATCGGGGGATGCTGATGCGCTGTTGGATATAAGGCAGCACGTCTGGGCTGATGCCTTGAGACTCGTTGCCAACAACGATCAGGCCCGGAAAGGGTAGCGAGGTACAGTGGATGTTTGCGCCTGTGGTAAATGTGCCCAGGATGGGCCAAGACGTGTTGTTGAGAAAGGAAGCCAAGGGTGTGTAATACACTCGTACGCGTGTAAACGAACCCATGCTGGCATGTAGCACCTTTGGATTGTATAAATCCACAGTGCTGGGGGAACAAATCAATGCTGGAATGTTGTACCAGTCTGCCATGCGTACTATCGTACCCAGGTTCCCTGGATCGCGAATATTATCCAATACCAACCCCCAAACATCACCGGGAGGTGCTGAAAACGCATGAGCAGGCATTTGTGCTACGGCCAACACTGCCTTGTTGGTAGTCAGTGTGCCTATGGACGCTAGTGTAGTTTCTTCTGCCTGAAAAACAGCCGTGTCACCTTGTCCAGGAATGTTGTGCGTGGCTAGAAAGATAGGCGTCCCTACAACCATCCGCACGGTATAGTGAGAAGCCAGCAGCAAAAGGACATTTTTAGCCCCTTCTACAATAAAGAATCTTTCTTGCTGGCGATACTTCTTTAACTGTAGGCTTTTTATGAATTTTGCCTGCCTACTGGATAGCCTTTGAAAAGGAACTTGAGGTGCAGCACGCATATTATTTATCTCTATTTATTGGTATCATTTTTTTTCAGTCAGGTTGTATAGCCACCCGCCTACTGCAAGAAGATGAATATTTGTTGGGCAAACAGCAAATCCAAGGTGCTCAGAAAGTAAGTAAGCACGCGTTGACACAGTACTATCAGCAGCAGCCTAATACTAAATGGCTGGGGGCCCCGTTTTTGTTATGGGTGTACCAATCTGGGAAGCGTAGTTTTGACAAGGTAGACAAGGTATCCGTACAGCGACGAACAGCCCAAATGGAGAGTAAGTTTGAGGCTAAGATATCGGCTGCTGCAGGTGACGAGCGCAGGTTAAAACGACTGAAGAAAAAGCGAGACAAAAGGAGAAAAAGACGCGAGAAATATCTTCAGGAGGGTAACCTACTGATGCGTCGTGGGGAGCTACCTGTGATTTATAGCCCTCGGCAAAGGGTAGCTACGGAGTTGCATTTGTTGGCTTATCTATATGCTAAAGGTTATTTCAACGCCCAAGTGAGTAGTGTAGTGAAGCTGCGCGATCGGCAAGCAACCATTACTTACCAGATTAAAGAAAATCAACCGTATTTGATCGGTGAATTACTGCTTAATACGTCTGATAAGGCTATTGAAAAACTGCTTCAAGATCATCGGTGGCAAAGCTTGCTGAGAAAGGGAGATGCCTATGACCAAGAAGTGTTGTACCAAGAAAGAGAACGTATTTATGAACTATTGAGTAACCATGGTTATTTCAGTTTTAATAGGCAGTACATTCGGTTTACTGTAGACACTACGGCAGCAGACAACTCTGTGGTTGTAGAGACTGTGATTGATCTTCCTGTAGACAAAAAAGCACATCCAGTATTTCACATAACTCGGGTGGAGTGGGATGTTGGTGTGGCCCAAGAAGAGGGAGTTACGAAAGAGCAAGACGTATACCATAACGACATTGTTTTTAGGCGTCTGGGTCGCCAGTTCAGGCCCAGTGTCCTGGCAAGAAATGTCACACTTCGTCCCTCTCAGGTTTATAGCAAGCGAGCCTTGATTGAAACACAACGACGCATTGCTAGGTTAGGCAGTTTCAGGTATATCCATACTGATTGCGACGTGATAGACAGCAATGAGTTGGTGTCGCGCATTTATACCAATCCATCCGATCAATTTCAATTCTCTAACGAATTAGGACTTCAGATAAGCCACAACCATTGGCTACCCAAGCCTTTTCACAAACTTTCTCTTAAAAGCAATAATCTTTTTAGGAGGTTGGAGGTTTTGGAGTTAGAGACTCACATTGGTATTGAGGGTGTAGCAGCGCTTACAACTAAACAAAGTACCGTTAGTAGCCAGACATATGGTACTGATCTTTCCCTCTCTTGGCCACAATTTCTGCTACCCTTAAGAGCTACTACTCATACCCGCTTGGAGCGTTTATATCCGGTGACAAAGTTGTTGTTAGACTACAAGTATACCCGGCATCCAGACTACAAGCAGAGTACAGTGACAAGTTTCGTCCGTTATGACTGGCAAGATCAAAGCCGTGGTGCGTATGTGTTTACACCGCTTGGTATTGAGTTGACTGATACCTGGGACAAGTCTGATGAATTTGAAGCAAATCTTGAGAAGCTGCGAGGTCAAGGCAACCGTTTGTATAAAACTTTTAAGCCTTCTTGGGTGACGTTATTGTCTTTAAAAGGAACTTTTTGTGGTAATGCTACATCTAATACAGACTTGCCATATTTTTTGTTGACATTTTTGTTTGAGAGTGGGGGGGTACTCCAAAATTTTATCGACCTGCGTAAGATGATGCCCAAGCTCGCCTATCATCAGTATATAAGATTTGATATGGGCTACAGCCAACGTATACCCATGCGTTCCGGTACTATCTTTGCCTACTGTATTAATACAGGCATTACCCATGCTTATGGCCGGGAGAAATTACTTCCGTATAGTCGTTACTATTTTCTGGGGAGCTCTAATGGAATGAGAGCTTGGTCTCCTCGCAGCCTTGGTCCAGGTAGCTACAGTGCCCCGGAGGAATCTGGTTCAGGGCGTTCCATAGAGCAAATCGGTACACTGTTACTGCAAGGCAGCGTGGAGTTACGACAACGGCTGGTGGGTTTGGTAGAGGGTGCATGCTTTGTAGATGCAGGAAATATTTGGACTTTGAGCGACGATGGCTGTCAAAGTGGTCAGTTCAGTATCCGGGATTTTTACAAAGAAATCGCGTTAGGAGTGGGTGTGGGCTTGCGGCTCAATTTTAGACTACTTGTCTTGCGGTTAGATGCAGGGTTTAAGATCTACGATCCAGCGAATTCTTTAGGGAAACGCTTCGTAGGCCGACGGCTTTTTTCTG
Organism: uncultured Cytophagales bacterium; assembly: GCA_964455155.1. Lineage (GTDB taxonomy): Bacteria > Bacteroidota > Bacteroidia > Cytophagales > Amoebophilaceae > UBA8403. The sequence continues at coordinate 46,037 of CAYVYH010000003.1, forward strand.
ATCACCCTGTCTTACAGATTGGCATCGACTATCCCTTCTAATCCGGTCTTAAGAAAGGATAATGTACTCGAATACTAGCTTCTCATACATATTTTGATGAAAAAAGAGGTAGCAAAAAGCGCAAGGAACCGTTAAACTAAATGTGAAGCCTTACAAAGAATTAATCTGATATGTTGGGGAAATCTTCTGATCAAGCACAAACCGATCTGTTTTAAATTTAAAA
>CAYVYH010000004.1:0-14020 GCA_964455155.1 uncultured Cytophagales bacterium
TTTTTTAATAAATAATGTCTTTATTTTCAATATTGATGTATAAAAATATCCATGCATTTCCGTAGGGCAGGTAGTGGCTACGATGATGCTAATAGGGCGCTCAAGGCCTCCTGATCATTGCGCTATCGTTTAACGCTTGGGCATGCTCGGCACGTTGGTGCCATGCTGTTTTATAAATGCCATTGGTTGTGGTGTCCCTGATCAAGAGCAAATTTTCGGCATTGACTGTTTCAGCAGCCCTGGTCCAGTTGAATGAGCCAGTAAGTACGTAGTCGTCATCAATAATCATCACTTTGTTGTGGGCAAGTCCCCGTACCTGATCTACGGCGACAGCAATGCCATGCTTTGCTATATGACGCACTTGTGTGTATTTTCCTGTGAGCTGTGAGCGATCAACCAGGATACGCACTTCTACTCCTCTTTGATGTGCTGCAATCAGTGCATTAGCAATGGGAAGGGAAGTAAAAGAGTAGGCCTGCACCAGAATAGTTTTTTGTGCTTTTGCAATGGCGTTCCTGACCAGCTGCGTGCAATTTCCCCCTGGACTGAATCGGACTTGGATAACAGCACTAGCCGACGTTAGGGCGGCCTGCTCGGCATAACGGTAAGACGCAGCTTCGTACCCAGAGATACCACCTACAAGCAATGCGACCAGTACAATAGACTTTTGCCTGTACGCTCTTGCAGTTTTTTTAGTAGGCGTTCGGGTACTGCGCATGGTCCATGTTTTCTTGAACGTCAACCCAGCTTCTCCTTTAAGTACTGCGCCGTATAATTATCTGTTAGCTGTATCATTGCTTCAGGCGTACCCTGAAAGACCAGTTCTCCACCCTGTTCTCCACCTTCTGGCCCCAAGTCGATGAGCCAGTCGGCACACTTAACCATCTCCATATTATGTTCAATGACCAGCACGCTATTTCCTTCTCCAATGAGCGCATTGATCGACTTGAGCAACTTATGAATATCGTGTACATGCAGGCCCGTTGTAGGTTCATCAAAAATGAACAGGGTGTGCTTATGATGTTGGCCCTTACCTAGATAAGCGGCCAGTTTGACGCGTTGTGCCTCCCCGCCACTCAGAGAATTAGATGATTGCCCGAGTTGGACGTACCCCAGGCCTACCTCTTGTAAAGGGTATAGTTTATTGAGAATAAGAGGCTGATCTTTAAAAAAAGTCAAACTATCCTCTACTGTCATGTTCAGCACTTCGGAGATGTCTGTGTTTTGGTACCGCACTTCAAGTATCTCTTGCTTAAAACGCTTTCCGTGGCAGTGCTCGCAGGTCAGGAAAATATCGGCCATAAATTGCATTTCGATTTTTATTTCTCCTTCGCCCTGACATGCCTCACATCTGCCACCCTCTATGTTAAAAGAAAATTGCCCCGGTTGGTAACCCCGTTGCTGAGACAAGGGCTGTGCCGCAAAAAGTTGCCGTATGGCGTCATAAGCCTTAACATAGGTGCTAGGATTAGAGCGAGAAGATTTGCCAATGGGATGCTGGTCGATAAAATCAATATGGTCGAGCTTTTGGAAGTCGCCTGTCAGCCCGTCGAATTTACCTGGCTTCTCTGTACTCAGCCCCAGTAGTTGCCTGATGGCTGGATAAATAATCTCTTTCACCAGTGTTGTTTTTCCAGAACCACTCACCCCTGTGATTACCGTGAGCACACCCAGTGGGATGGTCACGTCAATATGCTTAAGATTATGCTCACATGCTCCCTGAAAGTACAAGGCATCGTGCCATGTTCTCCTTTGGGGAGGAACGGGAATCTTGTCTAGGCCGTTTAGATAACGGGCTGTATGGCTATGATGAAAGCTTTTCAATGCATGCCAGTCTCCTTGAAATACCAGTTCCCCCCCTCTTGACCCTGCTTCCGGCCCTATATCAATGATTTGGTCAGCAGCACGCATGACCATCTCCTCGTGTTCTACCACAATGACGGTATTACCCAGCTGCTTGAGAGCTATGAGAACGTCTGTGAGTCTGCGGGTGTCCCTTGGATGTAGGCCGATCGTAGGCTCGTCCAGAATGTACATGGTTCCCACTAGTGTACTACCTAGTGCGGTAGCCAATTTGATTCTTTGGTGCTCCCCTCCTGATAAAGTAGCTACTTGGCGGTTGAGTGTAAGGTAGCTTAGTCCTACTTTCTCCAGATAGCTAAGTCGATCCTTGATCTCTGTTAAAAGCCTTTCTGCGACAAGCTGCTGATGTATGTCAAGTGTCAGCTTACCAAAAAACTGTACCAGCTGTGCTACTGGCATGAGTAAAAGTTCAGTAATAGATCGACCGTTCACTTTGACATACGCGGCGTCTTTCCTAATCCTGGTCCCCTGACAGTCGGGACATTCCTTCTTTCCTCTGTAGCGTGATAAGAGCACCCTGTACTGGATCTTATGAGCTTGGCCAGCTAGGTGGTCAAAAAAAGTGTTAAGTCCTTTGAAGTACTTGTTACCTGTCCATAATAGTCTCCTCTGTTCGTCCGACAATGCACTGTAGGGTGTGTGCATGGGAAAGTCAAACTCCCCACTTTGCTCAACCAGGGGATCAAGCCATTTCTTCATGATCTCGCTTTTCCAGGGCACAATGGCTCCTTCATAAACAGTGAGGTTCTTGTTAGGAATGACTTTGTCTTCGTCAATACCCAGGACCCTGCCGAAGCCTTCGCAGGTTCTACAAGCGCCATAAGGATTATTGAAGCTAAAAAAGTTGAACGAGGGGACCTCAAACGTGATGCCATCTCGCTCAAATCGGTTAGAGAAAGTACGTCGCTCCCTTCCTAGCACTTCAATCAGGCACATCCCCTCTCCCTCAAAAAAGGCAGTTTGTACAGAATCTGCTATCCTAAATTGATGCTCCTCATTGTTTTTACTGACTACCACACGGTCTATTAACAGATAAAGCGTTTCTTGTGTGTTAAGCTTAGCTTGATCCGCTATCAGCTCCTCAATTGACAGGAGTATTTCTCCTTGTATTACCCTCGTAAATCCTTTGCCTAACTCTATCTTCAGTGCATCGACTACGCTTCGGTTTTGGGATATTTTGATTGGGGCAAGAATCATCACTTTGGTACCCTCTTCATGCTGCTGGACGTAATCGACCACATCAGAGACACTGTCTTTAGTAACCTTCTGACCGCTAACAGGCGAATAGGTGATGCCAACTCTAGCGTAGAGCAGTTTCAAGTAATCATAAATTTCTGTGGCAGTACCTACTGTAGAACGTGGATGTTTGGAATGATTTTTTTGCTCAATGGCAATGGCTGGTGCAACTCCTCGGATGTATTCTACGGCTGGCTTTTCCATTCTTCCTAGAAACTGCCGGGCGTAAGCACTCAGACTTTCTACATACATCCGTTGGCCTTCCGCGAAAAGCGTATCAAAGGCCAGAGAAGACTTGCCTGAACCAGAAAGTCCAGTAATAACCACGAGCTTGTTGCGCGGAATAACAACGCTTAAATTTTTTAAGTTATTGACGCGAGCTCCCTTGATGATGATGCATCCTTGGGTATCCAACTGATCGAGGTCCGTCGTACGGCTAGAAGAATGATTATTCATGATCCCCAGTTTGTACCCCAGATAATTTTTGCAAGCTATGAAGCATGATTCTGCTGCGGTTATGGTCCGTTGATATAAGCATATGGTTTAGGATTTCGCCAAATTGTGAGGATGACTTGGGCCGGCGCCAATGCATCTCTCCTGAAATAAACAAAGAGGACCACTTTTATGCAGACTGCTCCTAAACGAGTGCTCAAAAATATCCTTTTTCTTGATATAGAAACTATTTCTTGTGTTGGATCTTACCAAGCATTAGATGACGCACTAAAACCGTTGTGGGATAAAAAGGCTGCTGCTATCAGGAAGCAAGACCAGACTGATAACAGTGATTTGTTTTTTGAACAGGCCGCGATCTACGCAGAATTCGGCAAAGTCATTGTCATTGGCCTAGGCATGATTACCTTTGACGAGCATGATGTTCCGACGCTGCGTGTCAAGGCATTGAAGGGGCATGATGAGAAGGCGTTGCTCCAGGAGTTTAAGACGATTTTAGAGAAGGGTTTTCAGCAGGATAGCATAAGGCTATGTGCACACAACGGCAAAGAGTTTGACTTCCCCTATCTGTGCAGAAGAATGCTTATCAACGGCGTCCCTTTGCCCCGAGCGCTAGACATAGCAGGAAAGAAGCCTTGGGAAGTAGCCCACCTGGATACCATGGAGCTCTGGAAGTTTGGTGATAGGAAAAGCTTTACATCGCTACACTTGTTGGCTACACTGTTTGGTATAAACTCCAGCAAAGAGCTGATGGAAGGTAGTGAAGTTAATCACTATTACTACATAGAAAATGATTTGAATAGGATAGCGGCATATTGTTTGCAGGACGTAGTCGTAACCGTTCAGCTTTTCCTAAGGATGAATTGCTGGCAGCCCATCCAGTCAACCCATATTGTTTTCACCTAGGCTTCTTCAAACACCTCACCGCAACAGCACACAACGCTGATGGTTTGAATATTGCATTTTTTTTTCAAGATTAGCACCCAGGAGAAAAAAACGATAAACAAAGAGGGGGGGGCTTGACCCCCTCTTTGTTTATGTTCTGGCTACAACACAAGCTTTATGGAAGTAACAATGGACAGTAAAAAATTAATTGAGTTGTTTGCGGATTTTGCACGATCTAAAAATATCGACCGCCCTACTGTGATTAGAATTTTGGAAGATGTCTTTAGGGCCATGATCCGAAAAAAATTTGAGATAGATGACAACTTTGACATCATCATTAATCTGGATGAAGGAGACTTACAGATATGGCGTTCCAGGGAAATCGTCGATGATGATTCTGAAGATATTTGGGACAACGACAAAATAAGTCTTTCTGAGGCGCGGAAGTTAGAGCAGGACTTTGAGATTGGCGAGGAAGTAGCAGAGGAAATTGAATTTGGCAGTTTTGGACGCAGGGCAATCATGGTCGCCAAGCATGCATTGTTTCAGAAGGTCAAGGATTTAGAAAGGGATGTACTTTATAACAAATACGCACAATTGATCGGGGAGATGATCAGTGCAGAAATATACCAAGTACTGAATAAAGAAGTAATCCTGCTAGACGATGAAAAAAATGAACTGACATTGCCTAACTCGGAGCAGATTCCAAAGGACCGCTTTAAGAAAGGGGCACGTGTTCGCGCCATCGTTCACAAGGTGGAGCTGCAAGGAAGTACACCCAAGGTCATTCTTTCAAGAAGTTCTCCTGTATTGTTGGAACGATTATTTGAAAATGAAGTACCTGAGATCGCTGAGGGGCTGATCACCATTAAAAAGATAGTACGTGAGCCTGGGGAGAGAGCTAAAGTGGCAGTGGAGTCTTATGATGACCGCGTTGATCCAGTAGGTGCTTGTGTAGGCATGAAGGGTGCCAGAATCCACAGTATTGTTAGAGAGCTCCAAGGTGAAAATATTGATGTCATCAATTACACCGATAACCTAGATTTGTACATCGCTAGGGCACTCAATCCTGCCAAGCTAAGTAGCATACAGCATAGAGGAGATAGAATTGCCGTGTATCTCAAGCCAGAGCAGGTGGCTCTAGCCATCGGCAGAGGGGGACAAAACATTAAACTGGCAAGCAGGTTGATTGGTAAAGAAATTGATGTCTACAGAGAGCTAAATGCACAAGAGGATGATGTACGCATAGAAGAGTTTGCAGATGAGGTGGAGAGCTGGATCATCGATGAGCTCAAAAAACTAGGACTTGACAGTGCCAAGAGTGTCTTGGCTGTATCCAAGGAAGACCTTGAGCGAAGAACAGATTTAGAGAGAGAGAGTATCGATGCGTTATACAGCGTTCTAAGTCGAGAATTTGAAGATTAATGACAACAGGTAGACCCATGGCTGAAGGAAAAACAATGCGGCTGAGCCAAGCAGCAAGAAAGCTCAACGTAGGAACCAATACCATCGTGGCATTCCTTCTTGCAAAAGGCATTGCAATTGAAAACCAGCCTCACACGAAGATCACCCCAGACCAGTTCCATCTGTTAGCTAAGGAGTTTGCTGGGGCTGCTACGGACAAAGCAGAGGCATCGACAATAGCAATTGGGGAAAATTATGTAGATAACCGCATCCTTACTTCAGATGAATCATCAAACCTTGCCCCCAAGAAGAAGAGAGTCGTTTTGCGGCATGAGACCATCGTCCCCCAGCTACCCGGCATAACAGTAGTGGGTACGGCAGTACTCAAGAAAGCGAGTAACCCCCCGAAAGACAACGAAACACCGTCAGACCAGACCTCTGTAGCAACCACAGAGGTCACTTCAATATCCAAAGTGGAGGAGCTAGTAGCTCCTGTGGCAAGGATAACCGTGGCCAGCCAAGAAAGCCTGAAAGGGCTGACAGTGCTGGGTAACATGAATTTGCCTGACCCCAAAGAGAGAAAATTCCACCAAGTGGCTTCTTCTGACACCGCACGAGAGCAAAAAAAGAGGCCCCGGAAAAGAATTACGACGCCCAAATCAGAGGAGCGCAAGCCCCAGGGCAAGATAATTCCTACAAAAGAGAGTATCTCAGAAAAAGAGATTCAAGAGCAGATAAAGAATACACTGGCCAAACTTGGTAGAGGAGGGGTACGAGATAACCGTACTAAATACAGAAAGGGCAAGCGACTAGCTATGGCTGAGGCCCAGGAGGAGAGCTTACTGCGGGTCAAAGAAGAAGCGAAAACCCTTAAAGTAACAGAGTTTATCTCAGCCAACGACCTGGCGTCGTTCATGGGGGTTTCTGTTAATGAGGTCATAGCGATTTGCATGTCACTGGGCATGGCAATCTCCATCAATCAACGATTGGATGCAGAGTCTATCACCATCATTGCCGATGAATTTGGCTATCGTGTTGAGTTCACAGATTTGCAAGAAGAAGCAGTAGAAGAAGAGGAAGAAGATCGTCCAGAAGATCTGGAGTCCAGGGCACCTATCGTTACTGTCATGGGACATGTAGACCATGGCAAAACTTCCTTACTCGATTACATTCGTAAAACGCAGATCACCAAAGGAGAAGCGGGCGGTATCACGCAACATATTGGTGCTTACGATGTAGTGACAGAAAGTGGCGCAAGAGTTACCTTCCTAGATACCCCTGGACACGAAGCATTTACCGCCATGCGCGCACGGGGTGCTAAGATTACCGACATCGTCATCATCGTAGTAGCTGCTGACGACAGGGTTATGCCTCAGACCAAAGAGGCTATTAACCACGCCCAAATAGCAGGTGTTCCCATTGTGGTAGCTATCAATAAAGTGGATAAGCCTGAGGCCAATCCAGATAAAATCAAAGAAGAACTTTCTGGCATCAATGTTTTAGTAGAAGAATGGGGGGGGAAATACCAAAGCCAAGATATTTCTGCCAAGACAGGTCAGGGCATTGAGGAACTCTTGGAGAAAGTACTTCTTGAAGCTGAGCTGTTGGCACTGCAAGCCAACCCTCATAAGAAAGCGCGCGGAACAGTATTAGAAGCTTCCTTAGACCAAGGAAAGGGATATGTATCCACCCTCATGGTACAATCCGGCACGTTAAAGATGGGCGATGTGGTACTGGCAGGCGCCTACTATGGCAAAGTTAAAGCCATGACTGACCACCGTGCTCGTCACGTTAAAGAAGCAATTCCCTCAACGTCCGTTCAAGTATTGGGCCTCAATGGTCCACCACAGGCAGGGGATACGTTCCGAGTGATGGATTCTGACAAGGAAGCACGTGAGGTGGCTATCTACAAGCAGCAAATCATGCGAGAACAGAGCTTGCGTGTTAAAACCCACATTACTCTAGATGAGATCGGCAGAAGGCTGGCTATTGGAAATTTTAGGGAATTGAATATTCTCCTCAAGGGTGATGTAGATGGTTCGGTAGAGGCACTGGCTGATGCATTGTTAAAACTTTCTACTGAGGAAATCCAAGTAAATATTGTTTACAAGAGCGTAGGCGCTATCTCCGAGTCTGATGTTTTGTTGGCCTCTGCTACAGACGCTATTGTAATTGGCTTCCAGGTGAGGCCTTCTGCTAGTGTTCGTAAACTTGCTGAAAAAGAGGGCATCGAGATTCGCCTGTACTCTGTCATTTACGATGCCATTAACCATGTGAAAGATGCCATGCAGGGCATGCTAGCACCTTCCATCAAAGAGGTTATTACGGGCAATGCGACGGTAAGAGAGGTTTTCAGAATATCAAAGGTGGGTACTGTAGCAGGTTGTTATGTGACAGATGGATATATTAAAAAGTCTAACCAAATACGCTTGATCAGGGATGGCATCGTTATCTATACGGGCCACATCAATCAACTTAAACGGTTCAAAGAGGATGCCCGAGAAGTGAAAAGTGGCTTTGAGTGCGGCGCCAGCATCAAAAACTTTAACGATATCAAGGTCGATGATATTATCGAAGGATTTGAGAAGCACGAGGTGGCACGCACACTCTAACACGTCATGTTCCGGAAATATGCGTATCCCAATCTTCTTGGCAGGATAGTGTGCTCAGCCTTTTGTACAACCCTTCTTGTTGCATGAGTGCTTCGTGCGTGCCGTGCTCGACCACCTCTCCAACATCGATAACAAAGATCTTGTCTGCGTTTCGAATGGTACTCAGCCGATGGGCAACAACGAGCAGGGTTTTGTTTTTCATTAGTCTATCTATCGATTCTTGTACCAGTTTGGCTGAAGCACTATCCAGGGAGGAGGTCGCTTCATCTAAGATCAACACGGATGGCTTTCCTAGTACGGCACGAGCAATACCCAGCTGCTGTTGTTGACCACTTGATAGTTTGCTGCCCCCTGCCCCAATTACCGTCTGATAGCCCTGGGGTAGTGTATTGATAAAATCGTGCACATGTGCTACCTGGGCAGCTTCTATGACGGCTAGCTCCGAAGCTTCTGTCCTTCCCAGAGCAATGTTGTTGAACACGGTATCCTGGAACAAGAGGGTCTCTTGCGTGACGGTGCCCATGAGTTGCTGCAGTGATTGGACATCATAATCTTGTATTGGGAGGCCATCGATTTGTATGACTCCCTGGTTCACATCATAAAGCCTACTCAACAAATGAATGATGGTCGACTTACCGCTCCCAGAAGGACCTACCAGAGCAGTTTTTTTCCCTTGCGTTATCGTTAGGTTCAAGCGCTTAACGATCGGTTCGTGGTCATACGCAAAGTACACTTCTTTGAAAGTGATGGATTGTCGCAAAGACCTAATAGCACGTGCACCCTGCTTGTTAACAATTGTTGGTTGAGTATCTACCAGTGCAAAAACTTGCCTTCCTGCAGCAAGGCCACGCTGAATATTACTCAAGGATCTAGAAATAGCCTTAACAGGCACCAGTGCTTGGGAAAAAATGATGATATAAGTAATAAAAGTGCTTGCCGTAAATGGAGACTCATTCAAAAAAACCATTTTCCCTCCGTAAACCAACAATAGCGTCATGACCAATACTCCCAAAAACTCAGATAACAACGGCACTAGACTTTTCTTAAGTAAAGTGGATAGGTTGATTTTTGCATAGGTTTTGTTTTCCCGCCTAAACTTTTCCAAGATGTAGGAATGTACGGAGGAGGCTTTAATAATGCGCATACTTCCCACGACTTCCTCTACGACGCCCATCAGCCTGCCCAGTGCTGCCTGTCCCTGAGCTGCCCGTTTGAGTAAGCTTTTCACCACCGCCGTAATGCCCCCACCCACAATGGGTAGCGATAGCAATGCCAACCATGTCAATTGAGGAGACATGTAGCATAGAACCATGAAAAAGCCAATGATCGTGGCCGGCTCTTTAAAAAAGAACCGGAACGTGTAATTCATAGCATACTCCACTTCTTGTACATCACTCATGATTCTGGTCATGATGTATCCCTTATGTTGGTTGGTAAAATAGCCTATGTGTAGCTGTAAGGTTTTGTCAAAAAGCGTTTTCCTTAGATTATGTATCACATTGATGCGTAGCTCTGCTGCAATAATCTCGGCTAAATACTTGAAGAGATTAGCAATTAGAACAGAAATGACCATCATAATGCAGACAAGGTATAGAGCGCTCACGCGACCATGTGTAGTGATGATGGTGAGAAAATGATAGCTGAATAACTTTTTGAGGTATGTAAGATTCACAGAAAATTCGGGCCTAGAAGCAGCAGCTAGGGCCTCACTCATATCGATTTGGCTAAACAGTACTTCCAACAACGGGATGAGCAGACTCAAATTGACCAATCCAAAAAAAATAGCCAGCAGAGTGGCAAGAGCATAAAACAAAAACAGCCGCTTCACAGGGCCCGCATAAGATAGTATCCTTAGATAGGTCTTCATGGTAGCAGCATCAAATTATGCTTGTAGGGTATATGTCATGTTGGCTTGGTAGGTTACTAGCCTACCAATAAATCCGTGGCGATCTGGTCGGCTAAAAGCTTCCCTTGGCGTGTCAGTAGTAGTTTTCGGCCATGTATTACGGCTAGTTTAAGATCGATCAGTCGCTCAAGATACGGTCTTTGGGCATGTGCTAGCGCGTAGCCATACTTCTCTTCAAGCCACGCCATATCACAACCCCATTGAGTGCGCAAGCTAGTCATGACATATTCATTGATGTGATCTTTTGTCGTAAGCACTTCCATGGTACAAGGTATAACGCCCTTTTTCAGGCTGTCGATATAGCGCTGATTGTGTGTTATATTGTGCTGTCTGGTTTCTCCGTCGTAGGAATGTGCTCCGGGACCTAGGCCCAAATACTTACCTTGTTTCCAGTAATTCGTGTTGTGTTGTGCATAGTAGCCAGGCTGACAGAAGTTAGAAATTTCATAGTGCTCGTAATGATGCATTTCCAATGTTTCCGTCAATGTTTCGAATTGCCTGACAGCCACCTTTTCTTTTGTAGCTTTGAGCTTACCTTGTTCATGCCAGCGCCCGAATGCTGTATTTTTCTCAATGGTCAGACAATAGGCTGCGATATGTTCTGGCTGTAGTTGCAGTGCCGTGGACAAGTTAGCCTCCCACATGGCCTGGCTTGCTCCTGGTATAGCATACATAAGATCAATGTTCAAATGATCAAATCCCGCTTTTCTGGCTATTTTGACACTATTTAAAGCATTTTTGCCATCATGGGCTCTGTTGAGATAACGCAGCACGCTATCCTGAAAAGCTTGTACCCCAATGCTCAATCGGTTGATGCCTATGGCCCTCAAATCCTGTAATTTGGTGAGTGTGATATCATCAGGATTGGCTTCCAAGGTAATCTCTGCGGCTGCACTCAGCGAGAAATGTTGCGTAATGAGCAGCAGCAATGTCTCTAATTCTGCCGCGTCCAACAGTGAAGGAGTGCCACCCCCTAGGTAGATGCTCTTCACTTGTGCCGTGCCCATGTACGCCTTACGTATGCGCAGCTCTTGAGCAATGGCTTGTAGCATCGGTTCCTTCAGGCGTATACTGGTACTGAAGTGAAAGTCACAGTAATGGCAAGATTGCTTGCAAAACGGAATATGGACGTAGATACCAGCCATTGTTCCGATTAATTTATCCTAGGCTTTCGGGTGGTATCGCTTGTACCTCTGCATCCAGAATCTGGGGAGTGTGCCTGGCAAAGCAACAGCCATGAGATCCAAGTGGGCAGCAGCGCAGACATAGGGATCTCATGCACTAGGTTTGAAGAGGGTATGCTGAATGTAACACAAGAGCTCCTCGCGACCTGTCTTGTCGCGCGAAGAGGTCACAAATATCCGCGGTAGCCTCCCCCCAATATTGCTCAACGCGCTTTGCAGGGCAGTCAATTTTCTGTCTACCTGATACCTGGCACTTTTATCTGCTTTGGTGAGCAAAACAACAAAGGGAATACGCCGTACTCCTAGCCAGTCGATCAGGACTAAGTCTAGCTTCTGAGGTGGGTGCCTTGCATCTACCAGTACCAGCACAAAGCTGAGTTGTTTCCTATTTAGTAAATAAGCTCTCACCATCCTCTCCCACTGGTGCCTTTGAACATTGCCTGCCTGCGCCCAGCCATAACCCGGTAGATCGACGAGATACCAAGCATCGTTGACTAGGAAATGATTGATAAGCTGCGTCTTCCCGGGTCTACTGGATATCTTGGCAATATGCTTACGCCCGAGCAACATGTTGATTAGGGAGGACTTACCTACGTTAGACCTCCCCATGAGCGCCAGTTCAGGCTCCGACGCTTGTGGACATTGCGTATAAGCCGCACTACTACCGGAAAACACAGCCGTCTTGATTTGCATAGCACCTGCGTACAAAACCCCTCACGGGTCTTATCGACTGCCCAGATCTACAGCGTGGTAAGTTCTTGTTTTGTTTTTAGAAAAACTTTCCACCAAAACGCCTCCTTTTTTTTGATTGAGGACCCGGGCCAGCTGATCCAGGCGCTCAATCGGCTCCCTGTCGATAGCGGTAATGACACAGCCCTGTTGTAATCCGGCTTGCTCCCACAAACCCGATTTGAGTTCCTTGATGCGTACGCCTCCAACTAGACCCAGCTCTTTCTGTGTGGCTTTGTCTATGTTTTCGAAAGTGGCACCTCCCATTTCAAATGTGTCGTCCTTCATACGTTTGAGTGTCACGGTAACTGTCTTTTCTTTATCCTTTCTGAAAAAGGTAATTCTTAATTTGTCATTGGGCTTATAGCGGGCAATTTGTTCATGTAGCTGGGAAGTATTCTTGACCTCGTTGCCGTTGACTGCCACGATAACGTCTCCCGTCTGGATGCCTGCTTCGGCGGCAGCGCTACTTTTTCTGACATCGGCTATGTAAACTCCGCTCAATTTCTTGAGCCCTTCTTTCTCTGCGAGATCAGCATTTACATCTTGGATGCTGATGCCTAGTATGGCCCGCTGCACCGTACCGTATTTTTTGAGGTCTTCGGCAATTTTCTCGACAATAGCGGAAGGAATGGCAAAAGAGTACCCAGCAAAAGTACCAGTGTTGGAGGCAATGGCTGTGTTAATCCCCACGAGTTCGCCCTTTAGATTGACCAATGCTCCGCCACTGTTTCCTCGATTGACGGCAGCATCCGTTTGGATAAAGGCCTCGATACGCATCTGATTTTGCGCCCTCGGCATATCTATAGCACGTGCTTTGGCACTAACGATCCCTTTGGTGACAGTAGAGGTGAGGTTGAACGGATTACCCACTGCCAGGATCCACTCTCCTACCTGGAGGGTGTCGGAGTTGCCAAACTGCAGATAGGGTAGACTCTTTTCTTTAATTCTCAAAAGTGCTAGATCTGTATTGGGGTCTTGTCCTACTAGTTGTGCGTCGTACTTGCGGTTGTCGTTTAAGATTACTTCTATCTGATCCGCGCCGTCTATAACATGGTTGTTGGTAACGATATACCCGTCGGCAGTGATAATTACCCCTGAACCGGAAGCATGCTGTGGCTGACTTTTGTACTCTTTAGGTCCCGAGTCAAGCCCTTCTCCAAAAAACTCTCTAAAAAACTGATCAAATGGGGTGTTAGCTCTGGGTGCGTGTACCACCCTGGCCTCATATCGAGCCTTGATATGCACCACAGCGGGGGTAGCTATCCGGGCAGCGTGGATAAAGTTAGGCTCCGCTGTGTGATTGGTAGGAGCAGTGAGATTGGTTAAATGAATAGGTTGCTGGTCTACGCTGGGCTCGTAAGGAACACCTATCTTTCCTTGCCGCGGAACAAGTAGTTGGTACCCCCCCAGTGTTACTCCTCCTCCTAATAGAGCCGCAGTTACGATGCTTGCTATCAATTTTTTTTGGGTCATCATGATGGAATTAGTTAGGTGATATATAACAGACCTTGCGAGGAAAACGTAAATCTAGTGAAACTAGCTAAAAAGTAATAGGCTGCTCTAGCTGCAATCATAGTCTGTATATTATCCCGCCTAGGCAATCGTGCATGCCCATCTAGGTGTCGAATGAGTGGCCGGATACCTATTTTGGGTGTGGATAATTCTCAACGCTTCGTTATCTCAACTGGGGGACCTCGGTGCGGTAAATCTACGAGTCAGGGCACCTTATAATAATTTAGACGCTGCCG
>CAYVYH010000004.1:14120-30013 GCA_964455155.1 uncultured Cytophagales bacterium
TTCCCGTCATGCAAGTTTATCGAAATGCAGGACATGTTCGTTCATTCGAGCTTAACGGTAAGGCATGGGGTAGCAAAAGACCAACGACACTATCGATGTAAGGATGGATAGTTGGTTAAGCTGTGTTCAGGCGCGAGAGTATCGGGACGCTCGGGAAAGTGTGGCTGGCTGCTTACGGTTTCAGGTCTGAGTTTTTTACACATGCCGCACCTACGGTTGTTTTTCCTTGATGGATTTTTTTAAGTATAGATCCTATCAGATTGAGTACTTGTTAATTTCTTTGTATACTGCCCGTTGACACAACAATTTAAACGTCATGACCTATGAAATTGCCTTCCCAAACTATAGACATCCTCATTTTTGTAGTGTTCTTGCTCCTCAACGTTATCGTAGGATTTAAGTATAGAGGTAAAAAACAGTCTTTCAAGGAATACGCCATAGGCGATAAGAAATTCTCTACCGCAATTTCTTTGTATACTGCCCGTTGACACAACAATTTAAACGTCATGACCTATGAAATTGCCTTCCCAAACTATAGACATCCTCATTTTTGTAGTGTTCTTGCTCCTCAACGTTATCGTAGGATTTAAGTATAGAGGTAAAAAACAGTCTTTCAAGGAATACGCCATAGGCGATAAGAAATTCTCTACCGCTACGCTTACTGCAACTATCGTGGCTACTTGGATGTCCGGTAGTATCTTATTCATCGGCATTGAACAAACCTATAGTCGGGGGCTATATTTTGTCCTGGCGGCAACTATTGGAGGTGCGATAGGCATGTTGCTTGTAGGACGTGTGGTGGGGCCACGTATGGGTAGGTTTCTGGACAATGTCTCCTTGCCAGATACCCTGGGCTCATTGTACGGAAGGTCTGTGCAGCTGATCGCGGGGATCAGTTGTGTGATATTGTCTATAGGCTACATCGCTGTACAATTTCAAATCATCTCTAGGATCTTATCCATCTTATCTGGCTACGATAGTCCCATCATTGTGATAATTGCAGCAGCAATCATCACACTCTATTCACTTTCTGGCGGAGTTAAGGCAGTCACCTTCACAGATATCCTCCAATTCTTCACCTTTGGTACGCTCTTACCGATACTAGCGTTGGTGATCTGGAATAATCTAAAAGATCCTCATCAAGTAATCCGTATGTTTCAGACTAACCCCATCTTCAGTCTTAGGGAGGTTGTGGGGTGGTCACCTGAGTTTATGGGGACGCTCACGTTGATGTCTTATTTTGCGATCCCAGAGCTTGCACCAGAGCTTTTCCAGCGCATGGTGATGGCACAAGACACAGTACAACTAAAGCGCTCGATAAGCTATGCAACTGTAATAGGCATATCAGTCCTACTGTGCATCATGTGGATAGCCGTTCTACTGTTGGTAGATCAGCCGGGGCTTGAGCCTGACAAGGTGGTTCGATACATGGTCGATACGCATGTCTACACAGGTCTCAGGGGATTTTTAGGAATCGGCGTTCTAGCCCTGGCTATGTCCACAGCAGATTCTACCATCAACTCCACAGCGGTTATCATTGCCAACGACATCTTGCCGCCACTCAAGCTTCAGAAAGAAGGTTCTTTGAAAACGGCCAAATTTGCTACTCTGTTCTTAGGTGTTTTTTCTGTGCTCTTGGCGCTCTACGTGAAGGGGTTATTAAAGATTATCCTGTTTTCTGCTTGCTTTTATTCGCCCATCGTCATTGTCCCCATGCTACTCACTATTTTCGGTTTTCAAACCAGCAGGAGAGTGGTACTCATGGCCATGGGAGCAGGTGCCGTTACCGTGATTACCCTTCTGTTTACTTTCAAAAACGTCAATAGTTTCTTTCCAGGCATGTTAGCCAATCTGATTACCATGCTCGGTGCACATTATCTACTTGGTGAAGAAGGCGGATGGGGGCATAATCCTATACGGAAAGAAAACAACGACGAGAAGCTATTAAAGCGACTACTAAAGCCCAAATGGGCAGAAGCAAAGCAACCTTTTAAGCTCTACAACTATCTAACGCGCGCCTTACCCACTGAAGACTATTTCTATAGTTTGTTTGGGTTTTATGTCTTCACGGCTACTTATGCTTCGTTTTACCTACTTCCTCATGAAATCGTAACACAGTTTCCAGGTCTTTACAAGACTATGCAATACTCTGTGATGCTACTGTTCACAACTTTTCTGGCTTTCCCAATTTGGCCCGGCATCATGAAAGACAAACGCTTTCTCGCATGGTTTTGGCCTTTATGTGCTTTTTATGCTCTTTTTTTGGTAGGGGGCGCACTTGTACTGCTCAGTGGTTTTACCACATCGCAGATCTTGATCTTCATGCTCAACTTTATCATGGCAGTGTTGTTGCTTCACTGGCCCATAGCTGTGGTCACGGCAATAAGTGGTATTGTGCTCGTTGTTTTATTTTTTAGCCTACGCACCGATTTGACAAGTACGCTAGGTGATTTGGGCACACTACAATTCAAGCTAGCTTATGGGCTCCTGTTGTTGAGTAGTTTCCTTATTGCGTTATTCAAACACAAACAAACCCTTGATTTGCTATCGCGTCACAACAAGGAGCTTTCTAGCGAGCGTAAAGTAACGCAGCAAGAACTGGTCAAAGCGCTAGCTCATGGGGCACGTTTTTTTTCTGAATTAACCGCAGCAGGTACCGACGTCCTGGAAGCAGTTAATAAGAAAGTGGAGACTTTCTCACAACAAGCTCTGGCAGTAACCACCCCAAAGCAGCTTACCGCGGTTAGCCATGCCTTAGAGGAAGTGAATCTGACACTCAAGGATGCCATGGTATATCTGCAAAATGTCATATATCGCGTACAAGGCCACCTCAGACTCGAGGTAAAAACGGTAGGTATTGAAGACTTGCTTGCAAGAGCGATGAATGTCTTTAAAGCACAAAATACACAGAAACAATTGCAGCCACGTATCAACAATACTACCAATATACAGGCACTGCAGTGCGATCCTAAACGGATACAACAACTACTTGTCAACGCTTGGCTGTATGCACAACAAGAGCATGGTCCCGAAAAACCCGTGTTTTTAAGTATCCAAGAAACAACACTAGGGTATCCGATCCCTTCCCTCAAAGATTATATCAAAGAGACTCCCGCGCTTTGTATAACTGTCGGTAATGTCCGCACATTACCACAACCCAAGAAATTATACATGGGTGCCGTAGGAAACACGCCTTTGAAAGTTCCCCATTCCATGGAAGCCTTGCCTCTCTTAGATAACCAGCAGATCGTAGATGCCCACTATGGGGCGATAGAGTTTACCAAGATAAACGAGAAAACACTCACACAAGTTTATGTGATTCCCGTTCATTTACGTGAGATAAGACCTAGTATGATGGACCTCCCACAAATGGAGGCAGGTAATAGAGAGGAAAAGGCATCCAGGGTGGTACTGCCAGAGGAAGTTGCACTGCTGAAAAAGTTGTATAAAGACACTCCTATTGACATAGAATTAGCGAAAAAAGCCATTATGTACATCAAGAAGTATCATGGCTATATGAAGCGGAAATCGGGTGAGCCATTTTATCTACACCCCATAGCAGCGACAGAAATATTGCTGGCCTATACCCAAGACCAAGCAGCTATCCTAGCCACTTTACTCCATGATACTGTAGAGGATACACCGCTGACCCTGGCAGAAATAGGAGTAATTTTTGGACCCGAGGTAGCATCCATTGTTAATAAAGTAACGCACCTGGATGGTCAGTTTCGTCGGATCAGGATGGATACCCACGAAAACGTTCGACAACTTCTTGAAGAAACAGATGTACGCGTGCTACAGGTGAAGCTGGCAGACCGTTTGCATAACATGCGCACCATACAAGGCCATCCCCAGATAGCCAAGCAGAAAAAAATAGCTGAGGAGACGTTACATTTCTTTGTGCCTATTGCTAGGTATTTGGGTCTTCAACAGATTGAAGAAGAGTTACAAGAGCTTATTACAATAGTGATGAAAAAACGGTGAAGAATCTCCACTAGGTGTGCTGCGTGGTAGCAGGGGTACGGTACCACGTAGCTTCATGACTTGTCTCTGGTTATCTTTGTCACCGGGATTAAACCAAGGGCATGACATCACGAGACTACATCTTATTTAACCTGATAGAGAGAGAGAGACGACGACAGGAACAAGGCTTGGAGTTGATTGCTTCTGAGAATTTTGTCTCTCTGCAAGTGATGGAGGCGGCGGGGAGTGTGCTGACCAACAAATACGCAGAGGGTTTGCCTGGTAAGCGGTACTATGGTGGATGCAGAGTCGTTGATGAGATAGAGACGCTGGCCATCGATCGCGCAAAAGAACTATTCCGGGCAGCTTGGGTCAATGTGCAGCCTCATTCTGGAACGCAGGCCAACACTGCGGTGATGATGGCTGTCCTCGAACCAGGTGATAAGATCCTGGGTTTTGACTTAGCACACGGGGGTCACCTGACACATGGATCACCCGTAAACTTCTCCGGTAAACTGTATCGTGCTTCTTTTTATGGTGTCAACAGAGAAACAGGCCTTATTGATTGGGATGAAGTGGCTGCTATTGCTGAACGAGAAAAGCCGCGCCTCCTCATCGTTGGAGCTTCGGCTTATAGCCGTGACTGGGACTATGCAAAACTGCGCAGTATTGCGGACCGTGTAGGAGCACTTTTGATGGCAGATATTGCTCACCCTGCAGGCCTCATTGCGCGAAGCCTATTAAATGATCCTTTACCCCACTGTCATTTTGTAACTACCACCACCCACAAAACTCTGCGTGGCCCTAGAGGCGGTATGATTTTGATGGGCCAAGACTTTGAGTATATATTGAGAGCAAAAACGACCCAGGAAACACGAAAGAAAATGTCTACTATCTTAGATAACAGTGTGTTTCCTGGTACACAAGGAGGGCCACTAGCACATAACATTGCTGCCAAAGCCGTCGCCTTTCAGGAAGCTCTGAGTGATACATACTTGGAATATGTGACACAAGTGCAAAAGAATGCGCGCCAGATGGCGCAGTCGTTGGTGGACAAAGGTTATCAGGTAATATCAGGAGGAACGGATAATCACCTCTTGCTTATTGACCTCAGCAATAAAGGAATTACAGGAAAGCAAGCAGAGGAAGGATTAGAAAAGGCTGGTATTACTGTCAATAAGAACATGATTCCTTTTGATACAAGATCGCCTTTTCTTACGTCTGGTATACGTCTGGGCACGCCGGCTGTTACCACCAGGGGTATGAAAGAAAAGGATATGACACGCATCGTCTCCTTGATCGATACAGTACTCACAAACCTTACGGATGGGCAGCTACTTGGCGCCGTGAAAGAAGAGGTGAGCACTTGGATGCAAGATTTCCCCTTCCCCATATAAAGCAACAATCCAGTTACACCATCAGAGTTTTTGCTATACTTAAACTAACGTATTGTTGTCCAGTATCGTCTGGGTTCTTTCAGATGCCGCACACATTTGATGAAGAGCGACAGCCTGGGACACGCAACGGTTGCGTTGAATGCTGCATATAGGTACGCGTATCATGAGCATAGGTTGCGCGTTACAACAACCTAGATCTTAAAAACCCACCTCAGCCCCAACATAAATCGACGTCGTACAGTACATCATTATATTGCTTAGGTAGTTATACACTAAACGGCTTCCAACCCTAAAATCCCATGAGTGGGCAACTCCAGAACCAAGTCCCAGGAAACATCAACATGGGTTCGTACTCCTGATCATTTGTTGTGGGTACATATGTGGATAAACGTGTTCAGCACCCAGCTGAAGTGAGATAACAATGTGTACCTACAAAATTCGCTTCGTGGTGCACAATCTTTCATATAACTATCCACAAGTTGCCGCGATAAAAATATTTTATCTTAAAAACCCTTGCTATTCACATATACTCATAACTGGTCGATAGACAAGAAAATACCATGCATCAACTGTGGATATCTTGAAAAGTATAACTAATTTATCCACAAGTCACTTACCCAACATTTTTCGTCTATTGTTTTCAACAAATCCACTTCTTAATAAGAGTAATAATTTTTTAATTAAAATATAATTATATCATAATAGTATGTGTATATGTAAAAATCGGACGCTCATTTTTTCCATAGGAAAAATCTTCCCATGTCCTCGTTATTAGAAACAAAAATCGAGTACCTACAAGGTGTGGGGACTAGCAAAGCACTACTCCTTCAACAAGAGCTACAACTGCATACCTTTGAAGATCTTGTCCAGTACTACCCTTTTCGTTACAAGGATCGCAGTCCACTGCGCACAATAAGCGAATTGAAGCGTGACATGGCCTATGTGCAACTCAGAGGGACCATCAGCCAGGTAAGAGTGGTGCGTGCAGAGAAAGAGAAAAAAAGACTGCTGGCCCGTTTTGAGGACGGAACAGGAGAAGTGACCTTAGTTTGGTTGAAAGGTTTGCAGTGGATACTGAAAAAAATAAAACCGAGCATCACATACACCCTACTTGGTAAACCTATTGTCTACGGGCAACAAATCAGTTTTATTCACCCAGAACTAGAAATCTTTATTCCTAATCAAGACGATAATTTTTGTTTGTTTCCGGTGTACCATACCACTGAGAAGCTCAAATCCAAATATGTGGATAGCAACTTTTTAGCCAGGTTGCAGCGCAGCATCTTGGAAAAAGCGGTGGATCATATCCCAGAAACGTTGCCCTATTGGTTACGACAGCAGTATAAATTAATGGACAGGTCGTCTGCACTGCTCAATATTCATTTCCCCAAAGATCATGTACTCTTATCACAAGCACGGCGGCGACTCAAGTTTGAGGAACTGTTCTATCTACAGCTACAGCTTTTGCAGCTCAAACAAGTACAGACGAAAAAGAGACGGGGAAGAGTATTCTGTGCTTCGCATCTATTACAGAATTTTTACACCAATAATCTGCCGTTTGCCTTGACAGGGGCGCAAAAACGTGTTGTCAGAGAAATTTATCAAGACCTCCGGTCGGGTTACCAAATGAACCGATTAGTACAAGGTGATGTGGGTAGTGGGAAGACGATGGTGGCATTTTTGAGTATGCTAATTTGTATAGGAAGCGGGGCACAGGTGGCCATGATGGCGCCCACTGAATTATTGGCAGAACAGCATTACCAAAGCTTGCAGGCGTTTGCTAAGTCAATGCATATCACGGTAGCGCTTTTAACAGGTGATACCAAAAAAAAGAAACGAAATGAAATATTAGATTCTCTACAGGCAGGCACACTACAAATTCTAGTGGGGACACATGCTTTACTCAATGCTACTGTAAAATTTAAGGAGCTAGGATTGGCCGTTATTGACGAGCAACATCGTTTTGGTGTCATACAAAGGGCCCAACTATGGAACAAGATGTCCACTTGCTTCCCGCATGTATTGGTCATGACTGCCACACCGATCCCCCGTACTCTGGCTATGACTTTTTACGGTGATTTGGACATGTCTATCATTGATGAGATGCCGGCTGGTAGAAAGCCTATTAAGACGATACACTACTATGATGCGCAGAGGCTTAAGGTGTTCCAATTCCTCAAGGAGCAAATGGCTGCTGCTAGGCAAGCCTATATTGTGTACCCTTTGATTGAGGCATCTAAGACACTAGACTATAAAAATCTGCTAGATGGATATGAAAGTATTTGTCGCGCTTTTCCCGAAGTACCTATCAGCATTATCCATGGTCAGATGCGTGCAGTGGACAAAGCATACGAGATGCAACGTTTTGTGAAGGGAGAAACCTTACTCATGGTATCTACTACAGTCATAGAAGTGGGTGTAAATGTGCCTAATGCTACGGTCATGGTGATTGAAAATGCAGAACGCTTTGGGTTGTCACAATTACACCAATTACGTGGTAGAGTGGGTAGGGGTAGTTTTCAGGCCTATTGTATTTTGATGACAGGAGATCAATTAAATAGTAAGAGTAGGGAGCGTATTCAGACCATGGTGCGTACCAATGACGGATTCGAGATCGCGGATGTAGACCTACGGTTGCGTGGCCCTGGCGACTTGTTGGGAGTGCAACAAAGTGGTGTATTAGACTTGAAGATTGCGGATTTAGCTCAAGATGGAAAAATGCTACAAGCAGCCCGAATGATAGCACAACAGCTTATACAAGAAGATGCTGCGCTGCTACAGCCCCATAATTTGCCCATTAGAGTACAGTTAGAGCGTATTCGCAGCCATAAAATGCATTGGAGCAGTATAAGCTGATTTTTGTGCTTAGCATGACGCAACCTGTGTTCTCGCGGGTGGCAGTCTCATTGCTGCCCAGTGCAATGTTTCCTTCTTTTCAGTGTACTCACCATGGGGGAGGGGGAGTATCACCTTCCGTTTCTCACTTAACGGTCCTTGTTTTTTCCAGGGCCATTAGCTCATTTCTTAGTCTCGCTGCCTTGACAAAATCCAACGCTTGGGCTGCTTCTTCCATCGCTTTCTGAGTTGTGTGGATGTGTTGTGCCAGTTGGTCTTGGCTCATGTAAGCCACTACCGGGTCAGCCGCTATATTCGAAGTCTCTGCCGTCACGTAGTACTTCTGTGGTTTTTTATGACCCATCATGTTAGCTTGCCCCAAAATTGCCTCTTTAGATTTGTGTACTGACTGAGGTATGATCTTATGCTTCTCATTGTAAGCCATCTGTAGGCTTCTACGCCGATTGGTCTCGTGGATAGCTGTTTCCATAGATTGTGTTACGGTGTCAGCATACATAATAACTTGCCCATTTACATTCCTGGCTGCGCGTCCTATGGTTTGTATCAACGATCGAACATTGCGTAAAAAGCCCTCTTTGTCTGCGTCTAGGATAGCTACGAGCGACACTTCGGGTAAGTCTAACCCTTCTCGGAGCAAGTTGACACCTACCAAGACATCAAATACACCCAATTGCAATTCTCGTAATATTTCTACACGGTCCAGGGTTTTCACATCCGAATGAATGTAACGGCATTTGACGCTGGTACGTTCTAAATATTTGGTTAACTCTTCTGCCATTCTTTTGGTCAAGGTGGTAATAAGTACACGTTCTTGACGTTGAATACGTTGATGAATTTCTTCTAGTAGATCATCGATTTGATGGATACTAGGTCTGACGTCGATTTTAGGATCTAGCAAGCCCGTCGGTCGGATGATTTGTTCGACTATTAAGCCCTCTGACTGTTGTAGCTCATAGTCTGCAGGCGTAGCACTTACAAAAATCACCTGGTTGATGAGTGATTCGAACTCATCAAAACTGAGTGGGCGATTGTCAATGGCTGCAGGAAGCCGAAAAGCATGATCTACTAGGTTCACCTTTCGAGCTCGGTCACCTCCCCACATGGCCCGAATCTGGGGTATAGTCACATGACTCTCGTCAATCACCATGAGATAGTCTTTAGGAAAATAGTCCAGAAGACAAAAGGGTCGAGATCCTGGTAGACGTCGGTCAAAGTAGCGCGAATAATTTTCTACACCCGAACAATAGCCTAGTTCGCGTAGCATTTCGAGGTCGAGTTCTGTCCGCTCTTTAATTCGCCTGGCTTCTTCAAACCGTTGTTGGGCCTCAAAAAATTGAATTTGGGCTACTAAATCTACTTGTATTTCTTGCATAGCTTGTTCCAGAACATCCTTGCTGGTAACAAAAAGGTTGGCTGGAAATATGACTACGTGTTGTTCCTCAGAGAGTTTGGTACCTGTGACGGGGTCAATACTGTGGATTGCTTCTATTTCATCGCCCCAAAAGAAAAAACGGTAGGCATGGTCTGCATAAGCCAAGAAAATATCTACAGTATCCCCCGTAACCCTGAAATTACCCCTTTCAAAAGTCTTATTAGTTCTACTATAGAGCATGTCCACAAATGAAAATAGCAGCTGGTTGCGTGTTATTTGTGCTCCTACCTGAATATGGGTGACACTCTTACCAAACTCTTCTGGGTTGCCAATGCCATAGATACATGAAACAGAAGCTACAATAATGACGTCTCTTCTGCCCGTCAGTAGTGAAGCAGTGGCCCGCAAGCGTAGTTTTTCCAGTTCTTGGTTGATGGATAGGTCCTTTTCTATGTACACATTAGTAGTCGGCATGTAGGCCTCTGGCTGGTAGTAATCATAGTAAGACACAAAGTACTCTACCGCATTCTCTGGAAAGAACTGCTTGAGCTCCCCGTACAGCTGAGCAGCCAGCGTCTTGTTGTGGCTGATGACTAGGGTAGGGCGGTTGAGCGTTTGGATGACATTGGCGATAGTAAAAGTCTTACCCGATCCCGTCACACCCAATAAAGTTTGGGCAAAATCGCCACGCTGAACCCCCGCAGACAGTTGATGAATAGCTTTGGGTTGGTCGCCCGCAGCCTGGTAAGGAGCAATAAGTTTAAAGTGCATAAGGCTATCTTGAAAGTGATTGATAGTGTAATAACTCGAGTTGGCCCCCCTCTAGACGATAGATATACTTAAAGTACCGTGCAAGCGAGTGACAGTGAGTTACTAAAATGACGGTAGGTACGGTTGCTAGCACGTGTTGCAACGACGTTTGGGCACCGACTTCATCCAAAGCGCCCAACGTCTCATCCAGAATTAATACCGCCGGTTGATAGCTTAAGCAGCGGGCTAAAAGGATACGTTGCTTTTCTCCACTGCTCAGCTGCTTTCCTGTGGGATAATGCAAGCGTTCTTTGAGGTAGCCTAAAGGCGCTTCTTGTATTGTATCTAACGGTAAATTATCAGCAATAGTGCCACTGATCAAGGTTGCTTCTTGGTCTACAAAATGCACGTACCGGCCAATAGTGGCAAGTGGTAGTTGCCGAAAAGATCTCCCCCATAACAATATTTCCCCTTCTTGGGGCTGATAAATGCCGGCGAGCAAGTGACAAAGTGTGCTTTTCCCTGTACCTGATGAACCTATGATAGCTACCTTATCACCTTGGTAAATGTCCAAAGAAAGTCCCTGTAAGATGGCGGTGCCGCGCTCTTCATAAGCAAAAGACACGTTGCATACTTGAAGGAGAGGGGTAGTAGGTGCAGGTTGAGGTGGCTCCAAGGATGTATCAGCAGTGTGCTCCGGTAAAGCCAGTAATTCCAGCACTTTTCGTAGGTCTATGACACTACTAAATAATCTTCGGAGCTGACTTGTGATGTTGGCCACCTGTTTGTGTATAGACGAGGCGTATCGTTCGATGATGATAAAGTCTTCCCAAGAAAGTGCCCCCCCTCGTAGCAAAAATACGAGATGTATAATAAGTCCGCCCCTGACGATGGAAAACCAGGTGACTTGCACGAGTGGTATCTTGTATCGCAGTAGGTTATTGCGTAACCAGCCTTGTTCTTCTGCATCAAACAACGCTGATAGTCGTGTTCTTTCTTCTTCTAGATGAAATCTGTAAAATTTGGTGTTGCGTAAGCTATCAGTCATGGCGGTGTGTACTTGGTCCGTGGTTTCCCAGCATTGGCGACGTAACTTTAGAAAGTTGCGCATGCCGACATACACGTAACCATAGATAAGTACTACTAGTGGTGAGAAATACCACGTACTGCGGTGCACATGAAACATGGCTATCGAGAATGCGCCAATATTGAATAAGGCTGGGAAAATATTAACGAAGGATATGTCCATAAAGCTTTGAACGCTTTGCGCTACGCGCGTGCTGGCGCTGAGTATTTCCGTGATGCCATATGCCTCCCAGGACGGCAATGGCACTTGGTGTAGCTTCATGACGATACGCATGCGGATGTTGCGAATGGCTCGGTTGATGACCGGGAAAAAGACAATGGCGCGTAGATAGCCAAGTGTCCCGTGAGCGTACCAACAAAGTAGTAGTAAGGTGATGCGTAGGAGTATGGTCACGGTGCCTAGCTCCTGGTAGTGCTTGAGCAGATGACCAAATAGCCAAGGTGCGGTTGTTTGTGCCAGCGTGTTAAGCACAATAATGCCTAAAGTACCCATGGTTGCTAGGCGAACTGCCCTGCTCTTCCACAAAAATGGGAATACCAGGAGAAAAGCCTGTCGAAACAATTTGTGCATATGGACCGTGTAGGTTGTCGTTTCTAGTCTAAAATTAGTGTTTTTGATTGGGGACGGAGTACTACTTCTTGTCTACCACACAAAAAATAACTTTCGTGGCTACCCAGTCGGTCTTCTGTTTGTTAAACCAGTGTCTCCCATCCCAAGGTGGACTATGGTATAAATTACCCTTTCTTAAGATTCGCCTAGGCATGTGTAATCTCTCACATCGTTGAGTGAGGCATGGTGCTCAAGGAAGTAGCACAGGCATAAGACATGCACGATAATGTAGGGAAGTGCGGGTATACAGGTTGATCGTACTTTGATCTTTGAATACGATGTGCCCGCATCAAATTTTTGGTCCTAGACTTGAGTTGCGTAGTCTGATACTCTTGTCATGAGGAATACATGCAACAAAGAGCCATGGAAATAACCTAATGCCTTCGTTTCCTAACGAAATGCGTGTACGATGGGATTTTCTATAAATCCGTATCTTCGCCTCCTAAACATTTTACTTAAATGAAATTAGAAGCCGTGGAAGTTAACAATACTCCCCAGAGCCTAGGGACTTTTCAATCTGTTTTTGGTAGCATGGTCCCGGGAGATCATGAGCAGGTTGTTTATTGCTACGACAAAGTCACTGGTCTCAAGGCTATCATTGCCATTCACAACACCGTTCTTGGCCCTGCTCTAGGTGGCACGCGTATTTGGAGCTATGCTCATGACGAGGATGCGTTAATTGACGCGCTGAGACTCTCAAAAGGCATGACTTACAAAGCGGCCTTGGCAAACCTGCAACTAGGTGGCGGCAAAGCAGTGATTGTGGGCGATGTCCGCCGAATAAAAACTGAAGCGTTGTTGCGAAGGTACGGTCAGTTTGTTGATACGTTACATGGTAAGTATATCACTGGGCCTGATGTGAATACTGACATGCATGACATGACAGTCATTGCCCGGGAGACTCAGTACGTACAGTCCTTGCCTGGTGTACAGGGTGGAAGTGACGACCCGTCTCCTTTTACAGCATATGGCACCTATTTAGGTATCAAAGCGGCTGTGAAGAAAGCGTACGGTATTGATCACTTGAAGGGTAAAAAAATTGGTGTGGAGGGCGTAGGAAAAGTGGGTGCGTATCTGGTAGCGCACTTGTGTAAGGAAGACGCTCAAGTTTATGTCACCGATGTAGTACCGGAGCGGTTAAATGCCATTGCTCGATCTCACCGTGTGCACGTTGTACAGCCTGACACGTTTTATGATTTGCCCATGGATGTATACGCTCCTTGTGCGTTGGGTGCCACACTCAATGATGCTACCATTGCTCGGCTTCGTTGCAAGATTGTTGCAGGTGCTGCCAACAACCAGTTAGAAGACGGACAGCGTCACGGTCGTTTATTATTTGACCAAGGGATGGTGTACGTCCCTGATTTTCTGATCAATGCCGGGGGGCTTATTAACATTCACACCGATCTCTACCACACTTACAGCCGCGAGCTAGCTTACCAGCACACCGAAGCTATCTATGATACTTGTCTGGGAGTGCTTAACAGATCGGAAAAAGAAAAAATTCCCCCATTGGTAGTTGCTGAGCAGCTGGCGGAAGAAAGGATCCATGATGTTCAAAGTGCTCGCCCTCGTGTATAGGTGATGCGCACTAAATGCTAACCTTAATTTATAACTATACATCTTTGTAACATTGTCTTGACAGAGCCCCCGTTACTTAATCGCAGATTTATACGCCTTCAGGCAGTACAGCGTCTCTATGCCTTCTACGTATGTAAAAAAGCTAACCATGCTTGGGCGTTGGACCAAATACGTGATAGTTTCATGCCTGATGTATTTGCTGATCCGCCAATAGCCAAGGATCAGTTAGAGCAAGAAGCACAGCAAGCCATGGCTATGTTTGTGAATTCTACAAAGTCCCTATCCCCTGCTCATACTTCCCTTGAGCCGCCCAGCAGCCGTGTTGACGCAGCGGTGGCACGTACACTTGCTAGTTACCAATATGAATTGGCCAAAGATGTGCGTAGGCTTGAAGAGGGGTTACAAGAGGCAGTGGTAAAGATTAATCAAGCGTGCATACGCATTTGGCAATTGCTTGTTGAATGGGTACGTATTGCCCAAAAACAATTGGAAAGGCCTAAATCGCCCCAGCAGTATGCCCCGCTCGTATCAGTGTGGCTATCTCATAGCCACGTGCTGCGGCACATACAAAGCGATGGGGAATTGACCAAGTTGGTACAACAAGAAGCCGTTGGATGGGGAGATCATCTGCCTTTGGTAGTGAGTTGGTACAATCAGCTTATCAAGAAAGGGCTGGCCGTACAATACCGGCTTGCACACCCAATAACCCCGGACCAAGATCAGCAACTTTTGAAATGGCTTCTTGAGGACACGGTCCTAGGTGAGGAGGCCATCCAGTCTTTTTTCAGTGACTTAGATCTGCAATGGTCAATTCACAAGCGTATTGTAAAGAGGGTGGTGCGTCAAGGCCTATCGCAATGCATAAAAAATTCAGAGAAAGGCTGTAGTTCGAGTCTACTTGATTTATCTGCCCACTGGGAGCAGGAACAGTGTTTTTACACTAATTTGGTACGTAAAACGCTTCAGAAAGATGAGGAATTGGAAGACCTCATTGCAAAAAAATCAGAAAATTGGGCACTCGACCGTATCATGTTATTGGACAAGACCATCATCAAGCTTGCCCTATGCGAGATGATACACTTTCCCCACATCCCTACCAAGGTCTCTATCAATGAGTACATAGATTTATCCAGGATCTACAGTATGCCCCAGAGTAGTCAATTTGTTAATGGGCTGCTGGATGCTGTCGCGGCTACGCTATCCACCAAAGGGGCTAGTACGGAAACTTAAAATTTTGTATAATAGTCTCAAAAAAGCATGCGTAAAAATTCGATCAGTATCTTGGCTCTTCTTCTGGGTATGGCCGTGGGGGTTGTTGGAGGGGTTCTTTTTGCACCTGCCAGAGGCTCCAGCGTTAGAAAAATACTTAGTTACAGGGTCAAGAGCTATTTAGAAAAGCTGCAAGAATTACTTAAAACACTATCTCAAACCGAAGTCGTTGTGTCAACCCAGGCAAAAACTGCTGGGCAAGAAGTTATCGACGAAACCATCAGTAAGGCCAAGCTGCTTCTACAAGAAGCGAACGAGTTAGCGGCGCAGATAGAGCAATGAACAACTAGGCAAGCGTCTGCTTAAGAACCGTACTTTTTTTACCTTTTCATTTAAATTTATCTGGCGATATGCTCAATTCTCTACTTCTGGATGCATCAGTCACTTCAGGAAACCCCTATCAGCAATATATCCTGATAGGCGGTATGCTGTTAGTCTTCTACTTTTTTATGGTCAGGCCACAACAGAAGCGCAAGAAAGAACAACTCACCTTCTTAGAGAACATTAAAAAGGGAGATCATGTGGTTACCATTGGGGGTATTCATGGTAAGGTGTATGATGTGTCAGATAGTACGCTGACCTTAGAGATAGATAGCAGAGGTTCTAAGATTACGGTTGCAAGGGGGGCTATTTCTCCGGACTCTACCAAGCAGCACAGGCAAAAGCAATAGACGCATGCTTTAAGCAGTGATCATGGTATTAGCGAGAAAACCTAAATGGAGAACTACTTTCCTGTGCATCGGTGGTGCTGTGGTGTTTTGGATGCTTAATGCCCTCGATAAAGTGTACACGACCAACATTAGTTGTCCTGTCGTCTTTGTTATGGACGAGTCTAGGCTGTCTTTTGTCAAGGTACCTCCGTCAACTATGCACCTTGAGGTAAGCGGTAGAGGCTGGAGCTTGTTAAGATACCTTCTCCACCTTAATGTGCAGTCCGTCGAGTTGCCCGTTACTCAAATTTCCAAGAGAGGGCGTATCGAAAGTGAGACCCTGCGTCTTGTCTTTGACG
>CAYVYH010000004.1:30113-44772 GCA_964455155.1 uncultured Cytophagales bacterium
GCAACTCGCCCCTTACGAATCGTTTTTATTAGACACTGGTGTGCTTAGGTATATGTCACTTCATACGACCTAGTATAAGTGCATGCATGGTTGCCCGTATCACTGGATTTACTGAGATGGCCAATACGATCGACACACCAAGTCCTACGAGTGCATGTTGCAAATCCTTCCTGATGAATTTAAGACTCTTTCGTAGCGCCTTATTACGCTTCTTCTTTTTCTTTTTAGACAGACTAATAGCTAGCTCTCTGCCGGCTAGCAAACCTATGAATACCCAAGTAGTACTCATGGGTAGGTTATTCAAGTTTTTGAAATAAAAAAGAATAGACATGTAAACAAGGTCTACGAGCGTAGCCGCCCTAACATCTGCAATTCCTGCTTTTTCATTGACTAGCTGTTGCATGCGATCTCCTCTTAAATAAAAGAGGATGCCTATACCCGAAAAGATCAACCCGATAAACATAAAGAGCGCTAACACGTCCAGCTTGCGGGGAAGAAATACGGCAATATTAGATGCATCTTGCATGAGCCAGACTGACCAAAGTAGGCCACTGGTGATCCATTGTAGGACTGTCCAGCCTAGTCCAGGCTTATTCTTGAAGTGCCGATCCACAAGTCTAGACGTAAAATGCCAAACCACGATAGCCAGAAAGAAGGCAATCAAGTAGCCATATAAGCTCTTTTGAAGGATGCTGAACATGGCATCGGCATCGGTAGCAAAAACATTTAAGAGTAGGAAGGTTGTAGATACAGGAATACGCATGCGCGTCAGTATGAGCAGCGCTATAGGAGCACAGAGCTGCAAAAAGCTAAAGGTTTGTGGTGCTTCAGAGAACCCTTTTTCTGTGAGTCTTTGATAGCTTACATCTCCGTCATAGGTCACCCAACTGTAGATCACGGTACCGACGAAAATAATGCCTATAAACAGCCACAAATGCCACCACTTCCTGTGCGCATTAGAAGCCATAAAGGTGCCTATGGTCTGAATACTGTCGTTGGCAATAGCTGAATAGCCGGCCAGAGAAAATCCAAACCACATAGCAATGTTGGGATAAGGAACCACAAGTCTGCAGAGTAATAGTAGCACGAAGATAAGACCAAGAAAATCTTGCTCTTTTTTAGTGACATCGAATATTCGGTAGGTGACTTTCAACAACCGTTGTTGTCTGACTTTCCCACTAAAGGCTTTCTCAGTTTTGCTGCTATCTAACTTCATAGGGCGTCGGCTTCAGAGAGATGCAGGTACAAGCCTTCTTGCTCATCGCTACTTTGCATACTGTTGTTGCTTGTACAATGTGTTGTACAGGCTTTTTCGTGCCAAAAGGCTTTCATGGGTACCCTGCTCAACGAGTTTACCTGCCTCTAATACGAGAATGTGGTCAGCAAATTGGGCAGAAAATACGCTGTGGGTGATGAAGAGTACGGCGCTTCCCTGCATAGCCTTCGCTATGTTACGCAGGATGTCACCTGCTGTTTTTGTGTCTACAGCAGAAAGACAATCGTCTAACACTAGGATCTTTGGAGTACGGACGAGTGCCCTAGCAGTAGTGATTCTCTGCTTTTGTCCACCAGAAAGCGTTGCCCCTCTTTCCCCTAACGTGGTTTCCATTTGTTTAGGAAACTGTTGAATCTCACCATATATGGCGGCTAATTGGGCTGCTTGTACGATCTGAAGATCAGTAGCCTCGGGCTGGCCCCATGCAATATTATTCTTGATCGTATCCGAAAAAAGCAATACGTCCTGTGGTACGTAGCCTAACTGCTGTCTAAGGTACGGAATGGCATAATCCTGGATAGGAACCCCATCTATCGTAATGGAACCAGCAGTTGCATCATAAAGACGACAGATGAGGTGGGCAATCGTGGACTTACCTGCCCCTGTAGTACCGATAATAGCTACCATCTTGCCTGCAGCCACCTCGAAATGCACGGATTGTAGTGCTTTGACATCTGAATTAGGATAAGTAAAACTCACGTTGTTGAAACAAATACGGCCTTTTATAGGATTATCGAGCGCTTTTTCTGAAAAAATAGGATTTTTTTCTTGCAGCAATTCATTGATTCTCTTTTGAGAGGCTGCAGCCTTTTGTACCAGAATATTGATCCAACTTATAGCAAATGTAGGCCATCCTAAGATATTACAGTACATGACGAACTCGGCAATATCACCTGGTTTGCACCTCCCTTTGATCACCTCTTGACCGCCTAAAAAAACTACTAGTACAGTTCCTAAGCCAATGATGCTTTTGACCACTGAGAAAAAAAGCGCATTGATGACAGATAAACGCAGGGATTGGGTCTTATAAGTGTTGCATGCCTCAGAAAAAACTTTGATAAATCCTGTTTCACGGGAAAAAGCCTGCAGTACCACGATACCAGAAAAAGACTCTTGTACGAAAGTGGTTAGACGAGAGAGCTTGAGTTGTACGGTTGCAGCACGCTCTTGCATGAGCGTGCTTATATAATAAGCACCTGTTGTCGAGAGCAGTATAGGTAGGACGGCATAAAGTGTTAGGCGGATATTGATTGTAAGCATGTAAGGGATAAGCATCAGAAAAACAACAACCGTATTAAGTCCATACGTAATGGCCGGCCCTAGGTACATGCCCACCTGGTGCACATCTTCTGAAATCCTTGCCATCAAATCACCTGTACTACTCCTCGTGTAAAAGCTCAAGGGGAGTGTTTGGTAATGGGCGTAGATCTCATTTTTAAGTGCGTACTCCACGCGTTTTCCTACTTCCATGATGATTCGGCGCGCTAGGAAGAGGAATAGCCCCCTCAGGATAGCTGCCAGTAGCATCAGCCCACCGTAGGCGAACAACCCTTTGACTAGCTTCTCATACGTAGTTCTTTGGAGATGAGCATCAACTGAAACTTGGTAAGCTACTACACTTGTTCGTACCAATTCAAAAGCGTGCTTGATAAGGCGAGCGGGAATAATAGAGAAGGCACTGGCCAAGAGGGTAGCGGCAGTCCCTAAGATGAGTAGGTACTTATAGTGGCCTAAATACTTGTTGAGATGGCGTAACGCTCCCACCATGAAAAGTGAAGTCTTCTTTCCGGTACCGGTATGTAAAGCAACAGAAAGCCTAACTTGTTTCAAAGCCCGCAAGCATTAAAGTGAATAAAAATATGGTCTAAGAAAACAACATGGCGTGAGACCTTGATCTCAGCACATCTTGTGTTGGTTAGCAGTACGTCACCTGTTTCGGTTACCTTTGTGAGAAAACTAAATGCAATGGAGAGAACGGTAAGGGTGAGATTTGCTCCGAGCCCTACAGGGGCTTTGCACATTGGGGGTGTCAGGACGGCACTGTATAACTACCTTTTTGCCAAGAAATATCACGGGAAGTTTATCCTAAGAGTAGAGGATACGGACCAAATGCGCTTTGTGCCAGGTGCAGAAGCTTACATCTTGAACACGTTGCAGTGGTTAGGCCTAGAAATCGATGAAGGGCCTATTCAGGGGGGAACTTTGGGACCTTACAGACAATCAGAAAGAACAAAAATTTATCAGGAGTACGCCGCACAATTGATAGCCAAGGGGAAGGCCTACTATGCGTTTGACACCCCAGAGGAGCTAGACGCCATGCGCGAACGGCTGAAAGCGGCCAGAGTAACCGCACCGCAATACAATACTGTCAGCAGGGAATGGATGAAGAATTCTCTGGTATTGCCGAAAGAAGAGGTGGTTGCTATGCAGCAAGCGGGTGTTCCATGTGTTATACGTATGAAAACACCCCATCAAGAAGATATTCGGTTTCATGATTTGATAAGGGGTTGGATAAAAATGAATACCACCGCCCTAGATGATAAGGTACTAATGAAGTCAGATGGGACGCCTACGTATCATTTTGCCAATGTGATAGACGATTACTTGATGAAGATCACGCATGTTATCCGAGGCGAAGAATGGATTCCTTCTACTCCTATCCATGTATTACTCTATCGCTACCTAGGGTGGGAAGCATCGATGCCGCAGTTTGCCCACCTGCCACTACTCCTCAAGCCAGAAGGCACCGGCAAACTCAGTAAAAGAGACGCTGAAGAACGGGGATTCGCCATTTTCCCGTTGGCCTGGAAGGACCCTACCTCCGGTGTGTATGCACAAGGATTTCGTGAAAAGGGCTATTTTCCTGAAGCGCTGCTTAATTTCTTGGCATTACTGGGCTGGAGTCCTAGCAATCAGCAAGAAATTTTTAGTAAGGAAGATCTTATAGAGGCTTTTACCATCGAAAGAATAGGCAAATCGGGTATCAAATTCGATATACATAAAGCCGAATGGTTTAACCAACGATACCTAAGGACAAAGCCCGATGAAGTGCTCGTTGCATACCTGCTCAAGGCACTGGAAGAAAATAAGATTGCTGATACCCAAGGGAAAGCGCTGCAGGTCTTCCGGCTCGTGAAAGAGCGTGTGACATTTCCTCAAGATCTTTGGCTACAAGGGAAGATTTTCTTTATAAAGCCCACTGTCTACGATGAGCAAATACTAAAAACAAAGTGGACCCAACAGACCCGTTCGGTGTTGCAGGAACTTTGTCATGCGCTTAAAGTGTTAGTACCCTTTAAAGATGATCTCATTAGAAGTACACTGGTGCGGTTGATAGAAGCTAGATCTATGAAAATCAATCAAGTGATGCCTATTGTAAGAGTAGCATTGACAGGATTAGGAGCCGGGCCAGATCTCATGCAGAGTATGGAGCTAATCGGGCAAGAAGAGTGCCTTTCAAGGATAGAAATATTTTTGGAGAAGTATCCACTCCCTTGCCAATGATGTGTGTCTTATCGAGCAGTCGTTGCCAGTTTCTTGTAGAGGTCGTAGTACGCGTTTAGTCCCGCCTCATTATTCTCGATGAGCATTAAATGTTGCGCATCGAGCAAGCCTTTAAAATGATCACCCTGCAGTGTCTCTGACCTTGCTACGGCGTCTGCATACTTGACGCCTGCTCGTATCAACCCCCCAAAATCGGCAGAGGCTAGGGGAGCTAACATTTCTTGCGTTATGCCCGTTATTTTAACTTTTTCTGTGAAATCCTCACCAAACTTGTAAGAGAAAGTATTGTTATAAACGGTGAATATAGTTCTTGTCTCTCTTAGGATGGGATCATCGCGATAGGCCGTTTTCAGATACATAGGGATGAGGCTGGTTATCCAGTCATGGCAATGAATGATGTCAGGTGCCCACCCTAGTTTCTTCACAGTCTCTAGCACTCCCTTGCAGAAGAAAACAGTCCTATCATCATTATCCTCAAAGAAGTTGTTGTCTTTGTCGTGGAATATAGCCTTTCTTTTGAAGTAGTCCACGCTATCGATAAAATAGACCTGAAGCCTGGCATTGGGGATAGAAGCTACCTTGATTACCAGAGGCTTGGCATCATCACTTACCGTGATGTTAATGCCCGATAATCTCAGTACTTCATGAAGTCTATTTTTTCTCTCATTAATTAGGCCGAACCTGGGTACCAGGATCCTGATCTCTATTCCTCTTTCTTGCATATGCTGAGGCAGTGCCCTTGCAAAGTCGGCAACAGACGAAGTTGTGAGAAAGGGGGAGATTTCACTAGCAGCGTAGAGTACTCTCAACTTAGACATAGCGTAAATCTTGGTCAGGTGATGCCTGCTTATTTTCTGCAGTCAGCCGACGAAGTTACGAAACTTCATTGACAGT
Source organism: uncultured Cytophagales bacterium (assembly GCA_964455155.1). Lineage (GTDB taxonomy): Bacteria > Bacteroidota > Bacteroidia > Cytophagales > Amoebophilaceae > UBA8403. The sequence continues at coordinate 35,788 of CAYVYH010000004.1, forward strand.
TTTAGTGGCTTCTCGCTACCGAGCCTGATCATACTGAGGTATCCACACGAATGTCTGGCAGCAAGCAGGTTTTAACTAGTACTGTATGGCACTCAATCTGGGTGCTTGGCAGAGTTAAATACCCAGCTCTTCCAGCTGTTTCTGTGAGATAGGAGCAGGCGCTCTGAGCATGACATCCCGGCCAGCATTGTTTTTAGGGAAAGCGATAAATGACCGAATGGACTCGCTTCCTCCTAATAGGGAGCATAGCCGATCAAATCCTAAAGCAATGCCTCCATGTGGAGGGGCGCCATATTCTAGGGCTTCTAGTAGGAATCCGAACTGCTGCTCGGCCTCTTCGTTACTGAAGCCTAAGATATGCAGCATCTTCTCTTGTAATGCTCGGTTGCAAATACGTATAGAACCGCCCCCTATTTCCACTCCGTTGATGACCAAGTCGTAAGCCTGTGCATGCACTGCTCCCGGTCGCTCCTCCAATAAAGCAATGTCTTCTGGCCTGGGAGCGGTGAAAGGATGGTGTCGTGCATGATAACGTTGAGTTATCTTGTCCCACTCTAGCAGTGGGAAGTCTATCACCCAGAGGGGTGCAAATTGAGTGTTGTTCCGCAAGCTTAGTTCATCACCCATCTTCAAGCGGAGTACCGACAGGGATTGTCGTGTCGCTTGCGTCTCTCCAGCCAGTATCAGCATAAGGTCACCTGGTTGTGCTTGCAGAGCATCGGCCCACGTAGACAGTTGTGCTTGTCCAAAGAACTTATCCACAGAAGATTTGATACTCCCATCTGTGTTGTATTTCACATAAACCAATCCGCTAGCGCCTATTTGAGGCTGTTTAACGAAATCTGTTAGTTGATCTAGTTGCCTACGTGTATATCCTGCGCATCCTTGGACACAAATACCCACCACAAGCGCTGCGTCATCGAACATACGAAAGCCTCCCTGTTGTGCTAGGTGCGTAAGCTCAACAAAAGGCATTCCAAAGCGTAGGTCAGGCTTATCGGTCCCGTATAGTTCCATTGCTCTGGCATAAGTCATATGCGCAAACTGGGGTAATACTATGTTGTTGATATTCCGAAAAAGATGTTGAACAAGCCCCTCAAAGAGGGGCAGGATGTCTGCTTGCGTTGCAAAGGATAGCTCACAGTCAATCTGTGAAAATTCAGGCTGTCTGTCTGCTCTTAGGTCTTCGTCTCTAAAACACCGCGCCAGTTGATAATACCGGTCAAATCCTGCTACCATTAGCAACTGTTTGAGCGTCTGCGGTGATTGTGGCAGTGCATAGTATTGGCCTGGATGCATGCGAGAGGGAACAACAAAGTCACGCGCTCCTTCTGGAGTTGATTGAATCAACATGGGCGTTTCTATTTCTAAAAATTGCCTCTGGTTGAGATAAGCTCGGGTTTGTTGCATCACCTGATGGCGAAGTATGAGGTTATTTTGGAGTGGAGGGCGTCTTAAATCTAAGTAGCGATATTGCATGCGCAGCGCTTCTCCTCCGTCGGTTTCTGCTTCCACAAGAAAGGGTGGTGTTTTTGCAGTGTTGAGGATTTTCAACGTTTGTACCTGCACCTCAACAGCTCCAGTGCACATGTGCGGATTGCTGTCTTTTCTTATCCTGACTGTCCCTTGTACTTGCACCACATACTCCCTCCTGAGCTCCTTGGCCTGATGGATAAGCGTTGGGGCAGCAGCTTCTCCTTCAAAAATTAACTGTGTCACGCCATAGCGGTCGCGTAAGTCTAGCCAAAGAAGGCCTCCTTTGTTTCGTATGCGCTGTACCCATCCGCAGAGAGTCACGGTCAGTCCAACGTGTCCCAACCGCAGACTTCCACATGTATGTGTCCTTAGCATGGCTGTAAGAGAAAGAGTTATCGATATGCTACAAAAGTATACATATGTTTCGTCTACCTACAAGACGGGCGTTAGTCAGTGGGGGGTACCAATACACAATGTCCAGAGATAGTATACGACTACCTGCAGCAAGCATTATTTTTTATCATGCCATGTATGTGTTGAGACCTCTACATGATACAGGACGAACACCCAATAAACATTTTTATACTTGACTAGAAAAATTGCCTTGCCATCCAATCCTGTTGGCTTATCCCCTTTTTTAAGGAAAATTGGGGGTGGTGCGTATTCATCAAGCAGTGGACAACAGTGTCAAGCTATTGCCATGTGTTCCAATGCGTACATCTGGCGTGCAAAAGTCTCGTATTGTCAGGTGCTGCGATAAAACAAGTAACTTAGCGAGAGTGAATCGTTACCCTAGCGCATGATGCAGCTGATAGACGAATATTTCATGCGGGAGGCGCTCAAAGAAGCCGAAAAGGCCAATGAGACAAGGGAAGTACCTGTGGGGGCCGTTGTGGTGAGCAGCAACCGCATCATTGCCCGGGCACATAATCAGGTGGAGCAGCTTCAGGATGCCACTGCCCACGCGGAGATGTTAGCGTTGACTGCGGCTTTTGGCCATGTGGGGGGTAAATACTTGCCTTATTGCACTTTGTATGTCACTTTGGAGCCATGCTGTATGTGTGCTGGAGCTGCCTACTGGGCGCAGTTGGGTCGCCTTGTTTTTGGTGCGCATGATCCCAGACGGGGTTATAGCACAATAGGTAGACAGCTATTACATCCTCGCACTGAAGTCGCCACGGCGGTACTTGGCGAAGAGGCTGCTCGGCGTTTAACCCATTTTTTTCAGTATTTAAGATGTTGACTATATTTGACTATTGCGTTTAAAATTTTCCATACCACACCATGCCATTTGAATTACCAGTACTCCCTTACGCGCACCATGCCTTGGAGCCGCACATTGATGCTAGAACGATGGAGCTGCATCATGAAAAGCATCATCAAGGGTACGTCAATAACCTCAACAAGGCCATTGCAGGCACCGAATTAGATGGTGTGCCGATCGCCACGGTTCTCAGCAATGTGAGTCAGCACGGTGCCGCGGTACGTAATCATGGAGGTGGGCACTACAATCACACCCTATTTTGGAGCATCTTATCGCCTCAAGGCGGTGCGTTTCCTTCAGGAAGGGTGGCTACCGCTATCGACCAGTTTTTTGGTGGCTTTGCGCAATTCAAGGAAGCCTTTACCGCGATGGCTACCACTTGGTTTGGCTCAGGTTGGGTGTGGCTCTATGTGGGCAACGGTGGTAAGTTGAGTTTGTGCGCTACCCCTAATCAAGACAATCCTTTGATGGATGTGGTGTCTGCTGAGTACCGTGGGATTCCTATCTTGGGTCTCGATATTTGGGAACACGCCTACTACCTACACTATCAGCATAGGAGGCCTGAGTATATTGCTGCTTTTTGGCATCTGGTGAATTGGACAGAGGTAGAAAGAAGATTTCAACATGCATCGTGAACGGTACTGCTAATGTGAGAAAGTTGAGATAATTCAAAAAATCTTCCCACTAAGGTGAATCTGATAGTAGTCACGCAACAAGAGGGCACATTGCCTGAGTGGCCGCGATGCAACCGTCCCGTATGCAATGTTGCGACCGTCTCCTCGCTCGATTCTCCCACCTCACAGCTGGCATGTCACACCACCCCCCTTCTCGTGAAATTGAACCACTGCTCTTATTCTTTTTCGGCAGTGGGGAGCGTATCCTTCTTTATCCTTCTGGTGGACCGCTTGGCAGGCGCTCCATCTCCCTCTTTGTCGTAAGGCCGTTTGCCAATCATCTGTTCTAAATCTTTCTGAAAGATCACCTCTTTGTCTAACAATGCCTTTGCTAAGGTTACTAACTCCTTCTTTTTAGTGCGCAATAATACCTTGGCACGTACATAAGCTGTTTCTATGAGTGTTCGTACTTCCTCGTCAATGGTCTTGGCTGTCGCCTCAGAGTAAGGTTTGGTGAAGTTATACTCACTTTGCTGACGAGCATGAAAAGAGATATTGCCAATTTTTCCATTCATGCCATAAATGCTCACCATATTATAAGCCATCTCACTTACATCTCCTAAGTCACTTAAGGCCCCTGTGGATATCTTACCAAAGGTAAGTTCTTCCGCCGCTCTGCCGCCCAATAACACACACATCCTATCTAGCAGTTGCTCTGTTTGGTATATGAACTGCTCTTTGTGCAGATACTGTGCATAACCTAAAGCCGCAGTCCCTCGGGGCACAATACTCACTTTGACCAGTGGGTGTGCGTGCTCTAAGAACCAGCTTGTTACAGCATGCCCCGCCTCATGATAAGCCACAATTTCTTTTTCTTGAGGAGATATGATCTTATTCTTTTTTTCTAGGCCCCCAATTACTCGATCGATCGCATCTTGGAAGTCAGCCATATCTACTTTGTTCTTATTTCTCCGGGCGGCAATGAGTGCCGCCTCGTTACAGATATTGGCAAGTTCTGCACCAGCGAAGCCAGGTGTCTGCGCTGCCAGTTTAGCCGCATCCACATCTTGGTCTAGTTGCAATACTTTGATATGCACTTTCAAAATTGCTTCTCTATCGATAACATCTGGCTTGTCAAGACTTATTTGTCGGTCAAATCGTCCAGGTCTCAAGAGTGCTTGGTCCAGCACATCAGGCCTATTGGTAGCAGCTAGGATGATGACTCCGGAGTCGGTCGCAAAGCCATCCATCTCTACTAGCAATGAGTTCAATGTATTTTCCCTTTCATCGTTAGCGCCGGGCATCTGGCCACGTCCCCTTGATCTACCCACGGCATCGATCTCATCGATGAAGACAATACAAGGTGCCTTTGCTTTGGCTCGATTAAAGAGATCCCTGACACGTGCCGCCCCCACACCCACAAACATTTCTACAAAATCTGATCCTGATAGAGAAAAGAACGGAACGCCAGCCTCGCCCGCTACTGCCTTAGCTAGCAGGGTTTTTCCAGTGCCTGGAGGACCTATCAGCAGGGCCCCTTTGGGTATCTTACCCCCCAGCTTGGTAAACTTCTCAGGACTCTTGAGAAATTCCACAATTTCCATGACCTCCTCCTTGGCTTCATGCAGGCCAGCTATATCCTCGAAAGTCACTTTCACACTCTTCTCCGCATCAAAGAGGGATGCTTTTGACTTTCCTATGTTAAACACTTGCGCCCCTGTCCCTCCTTCTGACATGCGACGCATCAGAAACAAGAATCCTAGAATGATCAGGAACCAAGGTCCCCACTCAAGTAGCAAGCTTGTGATGTCATAGTGCTCCTTGACGGTATAACCTATCCTCGTATCCGGTTTCATTTTTGCCTCTATGGCCTTGAAATTTTCATTGAATATTCGTGAAGAAGGTGTTTTAAAGTAATAAATCGGTGAGCTTTTCGTAGCTAAATAGTTGTGTGTTTTTAGCTCACTTTTGTAGGGCTCTTGCTGTAATATTGCCGGCTTTAATGTGATCTCAACAAGATTTTTGTTAATCACTAAAGCTACCTCGCTGACTTCTCCTTTGAGCATCATGGTCTCGAACTTGTGCTCGGAGATAGAGATCATGGTGTTCATCCTGTTGAAGTAAAGGGTAGTCGAGATGATAATGAGCAGGATAACGATTGCCCAAGATTGCGTATTGGGGCCGGAAGGCAAATTTTTTCTACTTGTTGTACTCATGACGTAATTCTTAAAGATTATTGAAGGTCCTGTACAACCGACGGTGCGCCGAGAGTGAACAATTACTTCGTTTGTCTGTTGTTTAGTGGCGCGTACGCCCTAAACACCCTCACTAACCGCACAGCGCCACTGGGCGCCTTTGGGCCACTTAAAATTTATACGTAACCGCGCTAACAAAGTCCGCGACGAATCAATCCAGCGCTTCTAAGTTTTCCTAGTTGATGGATATTTCCCTCTTTTTCTACAGATTGTTACCATGACAACATGAGTAATCACTATGTCCAATGCTGTGTTGAGTATAGTTCACAAACTTCCTCATTTGACAACAAGCACACTTTATCCGTCCAACAAAAGTACAAAATTGAGCTATCTTCCTCCTATCGATACCCAGTTTATTGGTCAGCACATCATCTATGAAGCTGTTTGTGCTTCCACCAACAGTTTTTCTGTTCAATGCATGGCTGAGAAGGACCTGCCAGAGGGTACAGTAGTCATTACGGATCATCAACACCGAGGCAGGGGCCAAGGTGACCGCGTTTGGCACAGCGAGCCGTATAAAAATCTTACCTTTTCGGTGGTCCTTTACCCCACTTTTTTGGCCGCCCAACAAATTTTTTCGCTCAATATAATCACCACTGTTGCTATAAAGAGAGTTTTGTCGCTTTATATTCCAAACGGATTGTACATTAAATGGCCCAACGATATTTATTATCAGGAAAAAAAACTTGGAGGCATACTCATTGAGAATGTGATTCAGAAGAACAAGCTCAAAGCATCTGTCATTGGCATTGGGCTGAATGTCAACCAAACTAACTTCTCTTTTCAAACCCCTACTTCCTTGTCACTCATCTGTCAGCGAAACAATAGCCTGCAAGGGCTATTCGCACAGCTTCTGGCGGGTTTAGAGCGTAATTATTTGCGGCTTCAAGCACAAGATATGACACTGTTGAAGTCTAAGTATCTCAAAAATATGTATTGGATCCACGAGGTTCGTACATTCCGGGATGCGCATCATACTTTCCAGGGTACGATCAAGGGAGTAGATACAGCCGGTAAACTAGTAATAGAGCAAGCAGATGGTACTTTGAAGTGTTATCACCAGCAAGAAGTAGTCTTTGTAAGATAGCGCCTGATGGGCCCACAACCTGCAGGTGGTAGTTTTGTTATCGGAGTGATTTGCTACGAAAACCTAGACAATACTCCACATGGCAACAAAAATTATCGACCAATACACTCAGAAACTGCATCAAGTTGAACTCCATTTCTGCCAACAGGGCATTCTGCGTGTCGCCCACACGCCCCTTCAGGTAGTTTCCTACCCAGTCTGTAGTCGCTTCTCAAGGGACTTATATAGCATCTCTGCTATCGCTGAGTAGCGCTTACACGGCATTGCTTGTGACCCCAAAGTGCATAAGCACTAGCGGGAACCTCCCTGCCTGGTGTCATCACCGCTGAACCACCTACGTACCATGGGCGCGATAGCCTTGGTCTACCAGCACACGCTTATACCGCTGACCTGTCTAGTGCACTACTTGATCCAGTTGGTCCAGCGTCGGAGCTAGCGATTTACTGTCATGTGGGTTGCCTGCAAAATGAGTAATGTCCACCACTATTTTGAGTGAATCCCGCTTGCTTCGGGATCGGTAGAGCACTGAGGCTGCCTGGCGTGAGGGAAATAATCGTCGTAGATCCTGCAAGCCCTCGCGGGGTGCCCATTGGCGGGATTTCAGAAAAAACGGATGGGAACGATCAGGTTAACGGTTTTTTGCGTGGTGTTTGTTTCTCTTACATCGCTCACTACAATACTGCACATGTTCCCAATCTCGTTTCCACTTTTTACGCCATGTAAAGGATTGGTGACACACCTGACATATCTTGTGCGGAAGATTGCCTTTACTTTTTAAATACTGGTGCTGCATTTATGCCGGTGTGTGATCACAGTGATGTTTTTCAAACATATGCTTCCTTGTGTGCAAAGCAATGATACGACAGTTCTCTGCTTGTACTCTTGGATCTTTGCGGTGCCCCCATATTTTTTCTCGAGCCTGCTTCCCTGCGGTCACGATGTCAACGACAGGATTTGGGTAACAGGCAGCATAGACTTCTCGGTCTGATACGGTCATTTTCCATGGCTCGTGAATGAACGTCGTGGGTACATTTTTCAGTTCAGGTACCCATTGTTTGATGAATACACCTTCAGGATCATGGTCTTGTGATTGTTTGATGGGGTTGTATACTCTGATAGTGTTGATCCCTGTGGTACCTGCTTGCATTTGAAATTGGGTATAATGTATGCCAGGTTCATAATCTAGAAACAACTTGGCCATGTGATAAACCCCTTTTTTCCAGTCGCAATCGAGATGATGACAGAGAACGGATACCAACATAGCTCGCATTCTAAAATTTATCCATCCGGTAGTGTGCAGACAGCGCATACACGCGTCCACGAGCGGAAGTCCTGTCCTGCCTTCTTTCCAGGCCGCTAGTAATCGCTCATCGTTGGCATACGACATGGATTCATAGCCACGGTTTACGCATCGGATTTCGTAGTCGCACTCATTTTCAAATTTTTGAATGAAATGGCAATGCCATTTAAGGCGGGTCAGTAATCCGTTGAAGCTTCTTTTGTAAGCTGTGTAGTTGGGATGATACTTGACGAATTGAAAAGCCTGCCGAATACTCAAATTGCCCCAGGAAAAGTAGGGCGACATTCTACCACAGGACCTTCTGCTGGCCAAAGGTTTAGCAATGTGTTTACTGTAGTTTCTACCTCTTTCTTGACAGAAAGATTGTAAGTATCTCCAGGCCGTAGTTTCACCTGGCTTTTGACGATCCTTAGCATACGTGGTTAGTTGGTCGAGCAGCGCCTGTTGTAAAGGGTAAGGATGGGTAATGTTTGGTTCCGAGGCGATAGAAAACGTATTTGCGCATGTTCCTGCATGAACGTGTGCGTACCATTGCTTGTCCCAAGCGCTTCTATTTTTGATACCACGCACAATACCATCGCGCTGAAATTCTATCCACTGCACTTTTTTTTCTTGCAACAGTGTACTTACCTGTTTATCTCGGTTCCAAGTATGGCGCACGCCACTTTCTTGGTAAGAGAAGACCGCGGCGATGCTGAATTCTTCACATAAAAACGTGAACACATCCATAGCCTCCGCATGAAAAATAATTACGCTGCGTCTAAACTTGTCTAAACGGGCATTCATATCGAGAATCGAATGGTATATAAATTGTTGGTGGCCGAGAGCACTGTCAGGGTAGGCGAGCACGCTAGGCTCAAAAATATAGATAGGTACATAACACTCGCCTCGATACTCTGCATGCCAGAAGGGTGCATGGTCTTGTGTACGGAGGTCTCTTTTAAGCCAAACTATGTTTAATCTTTTCTTCATCCGAAGAGCTCCTTTTA
>CAYVYH010000005.1:0-43039 GCA_964455155.1 uncultured Cytophagales bacterium
GGTTCCTTGCATTTTTTGCTACCCTATTTTTCATCAAAATACCCATAGGCATATAGTATTTGAGTGCATTGCTCCTTCTTAAGGGGGCAACTAGATGCGCTTTGGCGTACCTTAACTCTGTTTTTTCTATATCTTGAATATAATAATCCCCGGTAGTCTCTATCGGTAGGTGCCCAAGCACCCGTTTACTTTCCTGAAGTGAGTTTGGGCAACTATACTTGTTGGTGTGCCTCATTACCATATCACATAATGTGCCCGACACAAAGTGCGTTGTGCGCCAACAAAGAAAGTGAGACAGCTGCGTCCAATCTTGCAAACTCTTCGACAACTGTCATATATTGAGAAAAGTTCAAGCCTAAACCTCCATACCTCTTCGGAACGCAGCTACCCATGATACCAAGCTTACCGAGTTGCTTAAAAAGGTGGACGGGCAAAGCCTGCGCTGCATCCCAATGCTTTTGATAGGGGGCAATTTGAGTACGCCCGAATTCTTGGATAGACCCTGAAGTCATTTGTAAAGGATATACATGTTACAGTATTATAATCTCATATAATGTGTAATTTATTTACAAATTTTTAACCAAATTATTTTATATATCAACTTTGTGCTTAAATCTATTATCGTTGCCAAAGCCGAGAACCATGTTATTGGCAAGGACAACCAGCTACGCTGGCACCTACCTAGAGACCTACAACATTTCATGCGTACGACCATGGACCATCATGTCATCATGGGCAGGAAGACCTTTGCGTCTATCAAAACTCCCCTATCAGGTAGAAAGCTCATTATCGTAACACGTAACCCCAACTATCAAGTGGCAGGGTGCACTGTTGTGCATGACATCCCCACAGCTCTGGAAGTGGCCAACCAGGCTGGCGAGACAGAAGTATTGATCGCAGGTGGGGAAGAAATTTATCAGACAACCCTGGCCTTGGCAGACAAAATTTATCTAACAGAAGTAAAAGCTAAATTGGAGGGTGACGCCTTTTTCCCCACCATTCACGCCAACGAGTGGGAAGAAGTGACACGTATACACCATCCTGCTGACGAAAGGCACCGCTATGCTTATAATTTTGTAGAACTGATACGGAGAAGGTAATTACTAAGATCCCCACTACAAGCAACAAACTCTTGATAGCAGTATCCTCCATGCAAACGCCCAGTGTATGCCATACGCCGCACCGCGTTAGCGACAAGCCCCCCTTTTATAGGCCATTTTGCGATCCATCAACGTTTTAGTATTACAGTAGGTCTCCCTTCACAAAGACTTAGCTTGTTGCTGCTGACTGCCTCAGTTCACCTCCTTGCATGGCAAAATCACTCGTGATATCATCGAATCAGCACGTGTACTGGAACATCCATATCAAAGGAAAGGGGCAAAAATATGCGGCTGGCCAGGCCTTGCAAGGTACAATCTACCCAAAACAGAGAGGAAGAAAGGATAGATATGGCGCTCTGGGAGCGCATGATATGCACTAAAGCTAGGCTGCAACGATCTCGGTTTGTATCTTGCAAAGGCGCAAAAATAAAGAGGCGAAGAAAGAGATTGTACCTTGCGCCCCCAAGTGCTTCATGTGTCTCAACTTCACCAGCACGAAGACTCGTTGGTCCCACCTACATAGCCGTTTCCTTGTGCGCCTCGAGCAACGCCAACCATAGTCCGCACAATACCGATGTACCGCACCACCCCCATTGTACAACAGCTCCTGCTCATCAACATAGCAATCTTTTTAGTGCACAGCTCGCTGGGTCTTAACCTGGTGGATAGCCTGGGACTGAGATATATTTCATCTAACTATTTCAGACCCTACCAATTTTTTACCCACCTTTTTGTCCATGCAAACCTGGGGCATCTTTGCGGCAATATGCTTGCCTTGCTCACTTTCGGTCCCATGCTAGAACAGACACTACACGCTAAAAAGTTTATCGTATTCTATGTGATCACTGGATTGGGCGCAGCAGCACTTTACGCAAGCATTCAATACTTTGAGATGAGCAAATTGGAGGCATTATATTACGCCTATCTAGTCCAGCCCAGCCCGACGAGTTTTGTTGCTTACCTACAATACTTTCCCCATGACACCTACCATTCTTTCTATCCCTTTATTACTTCTTTTTTCGAGCATTCCGATGACCTAGCCTATCTAACTAAGAGCAAGGCAATAATCGGTCAACTATACACACTGAAGGCCGATATGCCTACAGTAGGTGCTTCTGGCAGTGTATTTGGCATATTCACTGCTTTTGCCATGCTATTTCCTAACACGGAATTATTTTTATTCTTTGTTCCTTTCCCCATCAAGGCTAGATACGTCATTGCTGTGTACGGCGTGTATGAGCTACTTGCAGGTATCAAGAACCACCCCGCTGATAATGTGGCGCACTTTGCACACCTTGGAGGCATAGTGTTCGCTTATCTCCTTATTAGGTGGTGGAACCAAAGGAATAATGATTAGCACGTCATTTGTCTTTAGTTTTACTAAGGCCTCTCATCATTCCTTGTTCTCTCATGCTCCACACAACCCAAGGTGTCGTATTCCACCATATTAAATACCGAGAAACGTCCATCATTGTCAAAATATTCACTCAGGTCTTAGGGTTACAGACCTATATCATACAAGGCGTACGAGCGAAAAATCCCAGGCATAGCATTTCTCTTTTTCAGCCGCTCACACGCCTGGATATGGTAGTTTACCATAAAAAGCAAAGGAGCATGCAACGTGTGGCCGAAGTAAAAAATTATGCACCTAACGACAAAATACTAGCAAATGTCAAAAAATCGGCCATAGCGATCTTTCTATCAGAGCTCTTGTCTAAGGTGATCCACGAAGAAGAGCGGAATGAACCTTTATTTAACTTCTTGTGGCTAGAGGTAATGCGCCTGAATGAACAAACTACCGATTATGATTTCTTTTACCTGACCTTCATGCTTCAGTTAAGCCATTATTTAGGTTTTGGTATTAGTAGTGTGCAGGACATCTATGCGCAATTACGTCGTTCAGGTCAGCACTGGAATATTGATAAAAAGGTTTTGGAGAAGCTTGATGAGTTACTAACTGGCCAAGAACATCGGAGCATCAAAGTAGATAAGTCTATAAAAAGGCATGTAACGGAACTTATCGTAAAATTCTACCAGCTGCACATAGAATCGCTCAACCATCTCAAGTCGTTAAAAATACTCCAGGAAATCGGTTAAGCTTGGATAGCGAACCACCAACTACTCTTCAGCTCCTAATAAGAGTTTTTCTCCCTTTTCAATAGCCTGCTCGATAGTGCCTACCAAGTTAAAAGCTGACTCAGACAAGTGATCTAGCTCACCGTCCATAATCATATTAAATCCCTTAATGGTATCCTTGACATCCACCAGCATACCTTCCAAACCAGTGAATTGCTCGGCTACATGGAAAGGCTGAGATAAAAATCGCTGTACTTTTCTAGCTCGATATACCGTTTTGGCATCTTCTTCCGAAAGCTCATCCATGCCCAGAATGGCAATGATATCTTGTAGCTCTCTGTAGCGTTGGAGTATGTTTTTAACTCGCTGCGCTGTATGGTAGTGCTCCTCACCTAGAATATCTGGACTGAGAATACGCGAAGAAGAGTTCAGTGGATCTACTGCTGGATAGATCCCCAACTCTGCGATCTTTCTGGAGAGTACGGTAGTGGCATCAAGATGGGCAAAAGTGGTAGCTGGGGCAGGATCTGTCAAGTCATCTGCTGGCACATATACGGCCTGTACAGAAGTGATCGATCCATTCTTGACTGAGGTAATACGCTCTTGCATAGCCCCCATCTCTGTGGCAAGTGTAGGCTGATAACCCACAGCGGAAGGCATACGCCCCAGTAGTGTGGAGACTTCAGAGCCTGCTTGTGTAAAACGGAAAATATTGTCTATAAAGAATAGGACATCTTTCCCTGGCTCTTTGCCATCACCGTCTCTGAAATATTCTGCAGCGGTGAGCCCCGTGAGTGCTACCCTGGCCCTAGAACCTGGAGATTCGTTCATCTGACCAAAAACGAGCGTAGCTTGTGATGTTTTGAGGGCTTCTTTATCTACCTTGGACAGGTCCCAATCACCTTCTTCCATGGATTTTTTAAATGCCTCTCCATAGTTAATTACCCCAGCTTCAATCATCTCTCGTAGCAAGTCATTACCCTCACGCGTTCGTTCCCCCACGCCTGCAAACACAGATACACCAGAGTAAGACTTAGCAATGTTATCGATGAGTTCCATGATCAGCACAGTCTTACCAACACCAGCACCTCCAAAAAGCCCTATCTTCCCTCCTTTGACATAAGGTGCCAATAAGTCAATGACCTTGATCCCGGTGTATAACACCTCAGTGGAAGTGGCCAAATCTTTAAATTGAGGGGCAGGTCTGTGTATAGGAAGCTTATACTCCGCTACAGGCTGCTCAATACCATCTATAGCCTCCCCCACGACGTTAAACAGTCTTCCTCTGATAGATTGCCCCACTGGCATCTTGATCCCCCCCCCTGTATCAATGACTTCCATACCCCGCGCTAGGCCCTCGCTACTATCCATCGCTATGGTCCTCACACAATGCTCTCCCAGATGGAGCTGACATTCTAACACAACCTTATGACCATCTTCCTTAATAACTTCTAGTGCATTCAGGAGACCAGGTAGTGTGGTATCTTCATCAAACCTAACATCTACCACGGGGCCCAACACTTGGATGATTTCTCCTATGCTCTTCATGGCTTTACTCAGAGAGGGTTACAGGTGGCATACGCCGACGCACAAAATTAACATATAAATCATCTTCTCGACGTAAATGATTCAAGAAGTAGGTAGGGCAAGTGCCACGGGCACGCTGAGTAGGGTCTACAAAGACCTTGCTTAATTCGTTGCTTCTTTCTTACGAGTTAAGACAGTCTACGCTCGTCACACACTAGTCACAAAACTAGTACATAAATCAGTTTCTTGAAATAATAAATAATTCAAGAGATGGTTAGGGCAATTGCTATGGACACCCTAAGCAGATCCATAGAGAGTCCCCCTCTGCAAAGCTTTGGATCTCCGCGTCATCTTGATCTTAGTTCGTCGTATTGCTGCATAGCACGCCAATACAATGAACTTGCTACTAAGCAAATACCGTATAGCCTGATGCTTGCCCCAAGCATATACATGCCCTGCGGATATTGAGAACAGGCACCAACATGCCGTGATGAAGGGGTGTACGGAAGGATAAATAAAAACACTCCGGGCTACCTTGCTTGTTACTCGACCTCAACTAGATAGGGTAAGCGGGCCTGGATGCCTGTCATGTTGATGAGTGTTTGCACATGCTGAAAAGCCGGACAACTTCTCTGCAACATACGTAGCGCTGTCTCATCTCTTGCGTGTGTTTTCCATCCACTGCGCACTTGTGCGGACAAAGCGGGTGGCTTGGGCCAGTAGGAGACCGTGTATGATTCTTCAATACCTGCAAGCCTAGCAGCAACCTGAATGGCCTCTTCAAGACCTCCTAGCTCATCTACAAGGCCTTTTTCTTTCGCCAATTGACCCGTCCACACCCTACCTGCCGCCACGTGCTCTAGCACTTCTTTGTCTATGCCTCTCCCCACAGAGACCCTTTCCAAAAAAGTATGGTATCCGTCATTGATAATTTTCTGAATTACCCCCCTTTCATAGGTACTGAATGGTCTTCCCGGATTTTCAAATAGGTCAGCGGAATTACCTGTCTTTACCACATCTGTCGTAATGCCCATCTTATTACTAAGTAGTGCGTGAACATCAAAAAAAAGGCCGAAGATACCTATAGAACCCGTAATAGTAGTGGGGTGCGCCAAAATACGATTACACGCAGCTGCCAAATAATATCCTCCTGAGGCAGCAACATCTGACATAGAAGCAACTACCGGCTTTTGTACCTTAGTCAAAGTAAGTTCCCTCCACAAAACATCAGCAGCAAGCGCACTACCTCCAGGAGAGTTGATTCTCAGGACTACGGCCTTGATAGACTCATCTTTTCTTATGGCGTCTAGGTTTGCTGCGAAGCTTTTAGAGCTTACAACGCCGGTACCAGGGGAACCCATACCATCAACTATAGTCCCTTCAGCTACAAGTACTGCTATGTTATGCTTAGAAGGTGGCACATCTTTTCCGAGTGAGGCATACTTGCAGAAGGATACATAATTGACAGAAGCCTCTTCAGGTAAGCCAAGTTTCGTCTTTATCAATGCTTCTGCAGCATCAGCGTGTCCCACCCGACTTACCAAGCTGGCCTGATGGGCATCACGAGGGATCACTACCAACAGTGCGCTTGCCATGGCCTGCAGCGTAGCCTTCTTCAGGCCTCTAGCGGTGGCTATGGTATCTAAAAAATGATCATAGATAGCATGAAGTAGCTCACTGCTCTGTTGCTTGTTTGCCTGGCTCATTTCTTGCCGTGTGAAAGGCTCCACTGCACTTTTGTACTTGCCGACACGAAATATCTCGGGCGCTACATCTAGCTTGCTTAGCAGCGTCTTATAGAAGAATACAGTTTGACTCAATCCTTTGAAATCGAAGATGCCTCCTGGATGTAAGACAACTTCATCTGCCAAGGAAGCCAGGTAATAAGTCTTTTGTGTGTAGTGCTCCCCGTAGGCAACAATAAATTTCCCGGTTTTTTGGAAGGATAAAAGCGCATTCCTAATGGTCTCTAAACTGGCCCAACCTGCTTTGAGCGCATCAACCTCTAAATAAATTCCTCGGATATTCCTGTCTTCTTGCGCACGCTTGATAGCCTCTCTTAGTACAAGGAGGTCGATGACCTGCTCTCTCTCGCTCCCTGTAAGAAGCTGTATAAGCGTATTAGGAGCATGCTCTACGACCTTCCCATGCAGCACTATGCGTAAAACGGCTTTATCAGTAATCCTAGGCTTGCTAGGCTGTAAAAGTAGGAGGAACATCCCCAAACAGAGCGCTATACTAGTAAAAATACCTATTACTACAATAATTACTTGTTTGACAATACGCTTAATGCTTTGCATAATCTTTCAGATTGAAGTACGCACACGGGCCCCTGCTCCAAGCCGAGAACATTTTAGGTACATTTTAGGTACTAAGAGAAGGTAGAGCTAGTTAATAAAAAATGCCAATGCACCCAAGCTTAGTGATTGGCTGACTGCACAACACACGCAGTGTACACGTACTTGATTTCAACAGTAGGTGACCTTCAGCAAACCCCACCTGCACACCCCCTTCGCTGTCGTCATATGGTACGATATGGTAGACAGCCGAGAAGATTTGCTGCAAGTGCGCCTGCTAAGCAACAACCGCTTGATCTAGGTCTAGGGAAGAATCTCCATGCCTAATCTCCTGTAAGCGTGGAACGGAGTATTAAAATCGCGGAAAAAAGGAGATATTGAGTAGTAGCGGGGGCAGGAATCGAACCTACGACCTTCGGATTATGAGCCCGACGAGCTACCGCTGCTCCACCCCGCAATATCAACAGATCTTAAGGCTTACCCCGTCACTGGTACGGTTTATTTTAGAACCTATAACAAAGTGCCCAAGAAATCCGGAGAGGAAGATTACCTTGCCGGCAATCTAACTTCACCCGCTTCGCTAAGGTACGCTTTTTTTAGTGTAAATTGCTACGAAGTTATTAATTTCTAACTACTACATGTCCTCCGTACCCCATAAGGCTGGTTTTGTCAGCATCATTGGCAAGCCCAATGTGGGTAAGTCTACTCTGATGAACGCGCTACTAGGCGAAAAACTATCCATCACCACAGCTAAAGAACAAACTACACGCCACCGCATCGCAGGCATTTTTAGCGGGGAAAATTTTCAGATCATTTATACGGATACACCTGGTATCATTACCCCCAACTATGCACTACAACAATCCATGATGCGCGCAGTGCGCCATGCATTGGCAGATACAGATGTGTCGCTCTGGGTGGTAGACGCCCGCGATCAAGACTTTCCTACTGATTTTAGCGCAAAGCTACTACAACGAAACACGCCTGTCATCTTACTCCTCAACAAGGTAGATTTGATAAGCAACGAAGTATTAGAAAAAGTGCTCCGGTATTGGTCTGTCCATACATCGGTCAATACCATCATTCCTATCTCTGCCTTGCAGTCCCACAATACTGCACTGGTTCTTACGCATATTTTGGACTGCTTGCCTGAACACCCTCCTTACTATCCCAAAGACATGCTTAGCGACAAACCTGAACGTTTCTTTGCTGCAGAAATCATCCGTGAAAAGATACTGTGTCACTACCATCAGGAGATTCCTTACAGTGTTGAAATAGTAATTGACACATTTAAGGAAGAAGAAAAGCTCGTCAAGATCAATGCCACCATTAACACGGAAAGGCAAAGCCAAAAAAGTATCCTCATTGGCAAAAAGGGAGAGGCGCTGAAGAAAGTGGGCATAGCAGCGCGCCACGATTTGGAAAAGTTCTTAGGGAAAAAGGTCTTTTTGGAACAACACGTAAAAGTAGTGCCCGGCTGGCGCACAAAATCGCAGTGTCTCCAACGGTTCGGATATACTTAAACCATGCATGGTAATCAAGTAATCAACCAGGATGTACTCCATAGGGTACAACGGGGAGCAACGCTGCTATGCCACTATCAGTCATTTTTTAGCATCTAATCTCAAGTCCTGATGGCAAATATTGTAGCAATTGTAGGTAGGCCCAACGTAGGCAAGTCAACGCTGTTTAACAGACTAGTCGAACAGCGTAAAGCGATTATGGATAACGAAAGTGGTATCACTCGTGACCGACACTATGGCTATGCAGAGTGGACCAACAAGCATTTTACCGTCATAGACACAGGAGGCTATGTACAGGGGAGCAACGATGTATTTGAAAGTGCTATCCGCCAGCAAGTACAGATAGCCATCGACGAGGCAAACGTCATCCTATTCGTCGTAGACTGCAAAGATGGACTCACGGGGTCGGACAAAGAGTTTGCAGCAGTACTGCGGGCTTCTTGTAAACCCGTGTTGGTGGTGGCTAACAAAGCAGACAATGTGTCCACCACGCTGATGACGCACGATTTTTATCCACTAGGTATGGGGGCCCCCTACCCTATTTCGGCTGCTAGTGGCTCCGGCACAGGCGAGTTACTAGATGAAGTGATTCAACATTTCCAGGACGAGGTTTTGCCAGAAGAGGAAGCACTACCAAAAGTTGCTATCCTGGGCAGACCTAACGTGGGCAAATCCTCTTTTATCAATGTGCTACTGGGGACAACGCGGAGCATTGTTACACCGTTTGCTGGTACTACCCGGGATGCTACTGGCACTGCCTACAAACTGTATGGAAAACAAATGCTACTGACCGACACCGCGGGTATTCGTAAAAAGGCAAGAGTAAAAGACAACATAGAATTCTATTCAGTAATTCGATCCATCGGTGCTTTGCAAGAAGCTGATGTCTGTATCATCATGTTAGACGCCACACAGGGACTCGAGAGCCAAGACATTAACTTGATCTCGCTGGCCCACCGTTACAAGAAAGGCTTGGTAATCTTGGTCAACAAGTGGGACTTGGTTCAGAAGGACAGCCACACAGCAGAGGCTTACAAAAAAGACCTCATCAGAAAACTAACGCCCCTAAGTTATATCCCTATTTTGCTTACATCGACAGTCAAAAAACAACGAATCTATCAGGCCATTGAAAAGACACTAGAAGTTTATGAAAGTAGAAGGAGAAAAATTGCTACATCGGCACTGAACAAGACAATGCTGACTTCTATTGAACGGTATAAGCCACCTGCTGTCAAGGGCAAGCACATTAAGATCAAGTATGTTACACAATTACCTACTCGCACGCCTGTTTTTGCTTTTTTTTGCAACCTACCACAGTACATCAAACCTCCTTACAAGAGCTATCTAGAAAACCAACTGCGTAGCCACTTCAACTTAGAGGGAGTACCTATCAAATTGGCCTTCAGGAAGAAGTAGGTAGTTCGATGGACGCGTCAAGCAAGAGAGACTGCGACGAAACGCCAGGCTCTTCCCCATATTGGGCCTGGCCAATAGCCCTGGTATGCTTTAAGGCCCCTACTGGCCAGGCACCTTTCATGCTGTCAGCGTTGTGATAGAATGGACTTTCTTTGAGGACGTGTTATGCAACCTGTCAACGCTCCTTGGTCGAGGATGAAGCAGAAGGGCTTCGTACGCACCTCTGCCTTGTTCAAAATGGTGACTTCTGTAAACTTAGCACTACCTCTCTGACACGGGAAGATATAATCCGTGATACCTTCATCTGCGAATGCCCTCTATGGTCTACAGGCAGAGGAAGGAGTAAGACTCGATTTACGGCACACCAAGCTGTCTTATAAGCGAATCCCTAGAAAAGAAGGCCACATATAGGCTACTACCAAGCCCAGCACCCAACCTATACACCATGGCTAGGTTATGTCAGTACAACAAGGCAGTGTCACAGATACCGCTACCGCTCTACGTCTCATAAGCCCTAAAAAAACCCACGTATAGGCCGCCAGAGCACCCCAACACTCCCACAACTAGAGAGTACGTCGGGTTAAAAGAAGACAGCCAACTCTCCACTATTACCAATACCATTGACCGGCATGGCGCAAAAAAACTTGGCCAAGACGCACGCTCCACACCCTCCCACCCTCATCACGGATGAAATAGCTTTAAAAGAAGATCGCGGTTTAGGGAGTCACGCATATTTAGAAAAAATACGCGCCTCGGCTTTGCACAACAGATCAGCCGCCCCCCATAGATAGAAGAAAGGACAAGGCAAGCTGCATCCGTCAAATCTCCAAAGGCCAAGTGCTAAAGTCTCCGGAGGCTAGCCATACCGATGAAGTGGCTTTCTTCATAGTCGTGGCCCACATCGAGCCCCCCGGAGGAGAAACACCCAACAATAGCAGGATAATGACTACCATCCCATGCTACCAGGTCTTGACACCGAGTCCAGGTAAATATATCATCCGTATACAAACGCTCCCCACTACGTACGTAATTTGATAAAATAGCGGTGGCGGCTTCTAATGCGCCAGGCAGCCAATAAGGGAGACCTGTGCGGCCTGCGTGATGCGCAACCAGGACTATCTGAGATGCATATGTCTTGTACATACTGCCCTCAAGCACATCACGCGTCATCAACACCCAATAGGAATGCTCAGGCGACTGAGCCCCTAACTGTATCCGGACATCATCAGCATAACCGTCATACGCTGTGGCGTAACCTCCACCTCGGGGGGACCTAATAAGCTCCCCAAGCAGGTTTAAGTTAAAAGGTATTCCAGATACTGTAGCCGGTATCAAGACCAGCAGGTGCGTGTCTTTAACTAATTCCCCAACCCAGAATGGGCAAGGGCTGTTGAGCGTATCAACAACGTGCTCAGGCAGCGGAGGGACCGGCGCTACCTCGCCGAAGTACCGACTCCATTCCTCAGCACCAAACGCGTGCAACAGAGCCGACGGACGGTAATTCGGAGTGCCAAACTTGCGAAGACATGATATTCCGAACTCTACGTCGTCGTCGAATCCGCTGAGAAAGACCAGACCCCTGGTACCAAAGCGACCCACCGTAATGGGTAATTGGTACTCATCTGTATCTTCTAATAGTGCTATACAACGCGTGGAAGTACTTGGCAACTCGTCACCAATTTCTGCCCCTCCATACTTTCTCTCATAAAGACGATGTCCACTACACACATAATAAGATAAAATAGCAGTCGCTGCCTCTAACACATTCGGAATTTCATAAGGGGAATGATCAAAACGAGGGGCCTGCGCAGCGACCAAAGCCTTTTGGACTTCATAGGGCTTGCTTCTACTTCCGGGAAGTACATCGCGCGTCAGCAAGACCCAATAAGAGCTGCTGGAATACGCATCCCTTGACGATGGCTGCATCTCATCATCGTACAAAAAATACTGCGTACGATGACCCTCTCCACGGGGGTTCCGTATCAACTCTTCCAGTAGATCTAAGGTAAAAGCCTTACCATCTACAGTAGATGGCATCAAGACCAACAAATGCGTATCTCTAACTGATTTCCCGGGCCAGAACGGGCAAGGACCGCCCAAAATCTCGTCTACGTCTTCCGGCAGGGAAGGTTCTTCCCCCACTTCGCCGAAGTATCGACTCCATGCCTGAGAACCAAAGACCGTAAAAAGGCGCGGAGATTTTGTACCTACTTCAGATTCAGACTCTGCCGACAACGATACCTGCCAAGAGACAGCATCGAACCCAGCGGCCAGACGACTCGCGGACGAAGTAGCCTGAGCTTTGGAGGCTGCTACTGAAGGTGGGGATACTAATGTGGCCGTCGGCAGCCCACTATCGGCCATATCAGACTGACTACCTGGCACTAAAGCCCGGCTAGTGGCTGACTCACCAGCACTTGTCGCACGCAATTTTTTAGGAACAGGCTCTTCAGAGGTTACCTGAAAGGTTGACTGGCAACCCTGCAGACATAGGCTAAACAGCACCAGGACCACCATCAAGCGATTTAATAGAATAGTGTACATCGTCAGTATGTTGAAATGGATGAGACATTTCACGCGCGCTATTGCACAGCACGGAAAAACCGCACGCTCTGCTGGCTATACTACCCGTTGCTGAAGGATCCAACAATTTTACTAAACCTAAGTTTACCATGCAATAGACAGCACACAACAACAGTTTTACATGATCGCACAACAAAATCCCTCGCTACAACGCACTCACGCATTATCGTAATAAAGAGCATTATCACCAGCCATGCACAACAAATTGCCCCCCCACACGAACCTTTTCATAACACAGACAACGAATAGGTCGAGCCGCGCTCGCCAAATCTCTCAAGGCCAAGTGCTAGAATTTACGGAGACTCGATACACCGCGGAAGCTGCAGTCGTCAGCGTAGTAGTTGTAGACACCGAGCCCCCCATCGGAGAACCCTCCAATAATCGCAGGATATCGGTCATTTACTAGCTCCTGGCACCGCGTCCAGGTCCATAGCACATCCGTATACAAACGCTCTCCACTACGTACGTAATGTGATAAAATAGCGGTGGCTACTTCTAACACGCCAGGCAACTCATAAGGAAGACCTGTACGACTTGCGTGCTGAGCAACCAAGTCCTTCTGGGATGCATACGTCTCGTACCTACTGCCTTCCAGCACATCGCGTGTCATCAGTACCCAATAGGAACGTCCAGGTGACTGGGCACCTAATTGTTCCTGGACATCACTATTGTAGTGACGATACTTGGTGGAGCGGTCTCCGACCTTGGGGTGTTGGATGAGCTCCCCAAGCAAGTTTAAGCTAAAAGGTTCGCCAGCCACTGTAGCCGGTATCAGGACCAACAAGTGCGTGTCTTTAACTACTTCCCCAACCCAGAACGGGCAAGCACCGTTCAAGATCTCATCTATGTTTGGCGGCAAAGGAGGCTCTTCTCCCACCTCCCCAAAGTACCGGTTCCATTCCTCAGCACCAAACGAGTGCAATAGAGCCGATGGACGGAAATTTCGAGTGCCAATTTGGCAAAGGAACGATATCCCAAACTCCGAATCGTCGTCGAATCCGCTCAGAAAGACCAGGCCTCTCGAACAAAAGCGACCCACCGCAATCGGTGTTTGTCCCTCAGAAGCATCTTCTAATAGCGCCGTACAACGGGTAGAAGTACTGGGCAACTCGTCGCTAGTGGCTACTCCTTCATATCCCTCATAAAGACGGTCACCACTACGAACATAGTGCGACAAAATAACAGTCGCTGCCTCTAGTACGTTCGGAATTGAATAAGGAAAATGTGCAATAAGAGGTGCCTGACCAGCAATCAAAGCTCGTTGGACTTCATAAGACTTGCCTCTACTGCCGGGAAGCACGTCGCGCGTCAGTAAGACCCAATAAGATCTGCTGGAATACGCATCCCTCGACGACCGTTGTACCTCATCTTCGTACAAAAAGTACTGCGTACGATGACCATCCCCGCGGGGGTTTTGTATCAACTCTCCTAGTAGATCCAAGGTAAAAGCCTTGCCGTCTACTGTAGACGGTATCAAGACCAACAGGTGTGTGTCCTTGACTGCTTTCCCGGGCCAGAAAGGGCAAGGGCCCTCCAAGATCTCATGGATGTCTGATGGGAGGAGGGGCTCTTCTCCCACCTCCCCAAGGTATGTCCTCCATTCCTGCGAACCAAAGACTGCAGGAAGTTGAAGTGATTTTGTATCTACTTCTTCTTCAGACTCTGTTGTCAACGATGACTGCCAAGAAACGGTATCGGACTCAACGGCAAGATGATGGATGGGCAAAGCAACCTGAATCGTGGAAGCAGCCACTGAAGGCAGAGTGGCCAATGTAGCTACTGGCAGCCCGCTATTGGGCACATCAGGGAGCTGAACACCTGGCACCAAAACTCGGCTAGTAACTTGCTCATTATCGCTTGTCTCGCACGACTTTTCAAGCACAAAGTCTTCAGAAGTTACCCGAAAGTTGGATCGACAGCCCTGTAGACACAGGCTACACAGCATCAAGGTTGCTATCAAGCGATTCAACAGAAAAGAATACATCGTCAGCACGTTGAAATAGGTGAAAGATTTCACGTGCGCTGCTACACAGCATAGCACAGCAGCGCACGCTGCGGACTCCAGAGCCCGAAGTTTAATTATTATTTCGTTAAACCAGGGCTTATCATGCAATAGACAGCACATGACGACAATTTTGCATAACCGAACAAAATAGCTATCAGTATGACACGATCACGCATTCTAAAGCAAAAAACAATATGCAGGCTTACGCAACTCACCCCCTCTCAAAAAAAATCGCCGCACCGCACAAATCCCCATGGGCGAAGAACAGATCGAAACACGCGCGCAAAGTGCCAAACAACTAGAGCTGAAAGGGCTAGGCACTAGAGCTTCCGGAGACCCGACACGCTAGATAGCACAAGATTTCCAAGGCCATGGATAAGAGATCGATATGAATTATCCTTAAGAGAGACCATCGCCAGGTTACTTGACGATTAGGGATGACATTATACTGTGTCATCGGGATAGTCTTCGACTTGCCCTATTTAATGATTAAACTGTCAAGTACACACAATCAGCCAACGTGCCATGACACATATGTCTCCTTGGTCTAGCTTTCCTTTTGCAAGGATCACTCTGGCCCTAATCGGGGGTATATTGGCTGCCCGTTACTGGGAAGGGCCTTTCTGGATGACATCTGGCTTGTTGAGCTTGCTGCTGCTCATCTATGTCTCTGTCGTCATGAGCGTATCGCCCGCTACATTTCGTGCTCGGAGCCCCTGGATAGGATTTTGGGGCTTAGGGAGCACTTTTTTGCTTGGTTATGTATGCTGGTTGACACATGAAATACGTTCCGATCTCAAGCATCTCACACATTGCTTAACATCCATAGAGGTTTATGAAGCCGTAGTCCTAGAAGATATTCATAAAAAAATTACCCGCAGCAGTGTAACGGTTTCCGTTTGTCGGGCACGTGTACAAGGCCAATGGAAGCAGGTGCAGGGCAAAGTCTTGTTATCTTTTCCCAATTCCGAAGCATTACGCATGCGTTACGGCGATGTATTGCTGATTCAGGGCCAGCCTAAAACAGTTCCAGTTCCCAGGAATCCGCACGAGTTTGATTATGCGGCTTTTCTGGGTCTTTCTCAAATTTACCACCAGCATTTTGTGGTAGAAGGGCAGATAGCAGTAATGGCGCACCAGCCCCCTAATATCGTGAAGGTATGGTCTTTTCAAGTACTCCGTTACTGCCAATCACTGTTTACGCAATACATTCACCATCCCGCAGCACGTGCTGTAGTTTTGGCATTGGTATTAGGTCAAAAAGATACCCTAACCCCTGAGGTAAGCACTTCTTATATACGTACCGGAACGATGCACGTGTTAGCAGTTTCAGGCCTGCACGTAGGCATCCTTTATTGGTGCCTACGCCTGCTCTTAAACCTCTTAAAAAACATCTGGAAGGCGAGATGGTTGTCACCTACCATCTCGTTGGTAGTACTTTGGTTTTATGCTTTTGTGACGGGTCTAGCCCCTTCTGTCCTACGGGCCACCACAATGTTCACCTTCATGGTCATAGCCTCTATGCTGAGCAGGCCCACAAACATCTACAACACACTGGCTGCTTCTGCTTTTCTATTGCTGCTTTGGCATCCAATGCTACTCTTTGCTGTGGGCTTTCAACTTTCTTATTTGGCTGTGCTCGGTATCGTGTACTTACAGCCTAGGATCTATCAACTGTTGACGTTACACAACCGGATTCTCGACAAGCTTTGGCTTCTTTCCTCCATATCCATAGGAGCTCAAATCGCTACTACACCTTGCAGCTTATACTATTTTCGTCAGTTCCCTACTTACTTCGTGATAGCCAACTGGGTAGTAGTACCCGCCGCCTTGGTTATCCTGTGCTTAGGCCTCTTAGTGGTGGTGACTAGCTGTTGGGCCAGTCTCAGTGCACTCATTGCCTGGCTACTTGAAACGGTCGTGTTAAGTGTTAATGCATTTGTTGGTCTTATCCAAAAACTGCCGTGGAGCCTTGTCGAAACCGTACATCTTGACGTTGCTACAGTGCTGCTGCTATACGGGATACTGCTTCTTTTTATGACTTTTTTACACACAAAGAGCATCAAATACCTAATAGTCACCAGCATATCCATCATACTACTGTCCCTACACAGCGTGCGGGAATGCTTTATCCGTCAAGTACAACGCAAGGTTGTTTTTTACAGTATCGACCACCATCAAGTCACGGCCTTTATCCAAGGCTGTCGTAGCACCTTATGCATCGACGATCGCTTTCAGGTCAACTCCCAACTATATACCTACCACGTCCAGCCCAGTCAAAGAGCCTTAGGAATTACCTCCTCTAACACCTGTAGGTTGAGAGAAGCAACACAGCAACAAACATGGCCCATACGGACTTGGAAGGGCCTGAAAGTAGCAGTCTGGCAGGGAAAAAAATTCATTTTTATCGATAAAGACAGTAAAAATTTGCCGCAACTGTCTGCAAAGGTGCATGCCGACTTTTTGGTTATAGAGAACAATATGATCAATACACTCCAACCATTGCTCGACAGGTTTGATTTTGGCATTTTGATCATCGGCGCGTCTAACCAAATATTTCTGGCACGGCGGCTTCAAGAAGAAGCTATTCAACACGGTGTGTGTAGTCATTTTTTGTCACAACAAGGGGCGCTCACGGTCTCTTGGTAGGGATACTCTTGTTACGTCGATCTTGGTACTGTATCCAAAGCCACGCGCTTTTATCGATAGAAAATCTTCAAAAACTTTACATTGGGTTATGTAGAATGCCACGCTATAAAATTCCCAAGTTCATGGATGCAAAACACCAAGCAAGACAGTCGGTGATTGCCGATGAGGTGGTCATGCAAAAGATCTATCTGATCAGAGGTCAAAAGGTAATGATAGATAGGGATCTAGCAACACTTTATGGCTATGAAACCAAACGAATGAATGAGCAGGTGAAAAGGAATCTAGAAAGATTTCCTGCTAGTTTCATGTTTCAATTAACAGCAAAAGAGGAGGAGAATTTGCGGTCGCAAATTGCGACCGCAAATGTATCAGCCAAGAGCCGGACACTACCATATGCTTTTACAGAACACGGGGTACTCATGCTGGCAAGTATCCTGAAGAGCGAGACAGCCATCAAGGCCAGTGTACACATCATAGAAGTCTTTGTTAGACTACGGGAAATGGTACTCACCCACAAGGACATTCTCTTGAAATTGGAGCAACTCGAAAAACAACAAGCCACACAAGACATGAGCATCCAACAACTTTTACAATACATCAAAATATTCATGACCGACAAGCAAAAACCAAGACCACAAGTAGGCTTTAAAACACGTTAAGACAGTTAATCAAATGTTTTTAATAGATTGTCTGATTGATTGGGGATTGGGGTCTTGTTTGCCCAGCTACATTGCAGATGACCTATCTAGACAAGCTGCGAGCACTTTTGCGCGTCGCACCATATCGATCCATTCAAAGGGAAAGACACCCTACAAAGAGGCACCTATTTCTAACTACTCATTACTGAGTTGGCCGCTCGGCTGTCTTGCGCTATCGAGTAAGGGCGATTCTATGCAAAAACTGATACTGCTCTAAAAAACTTGTCGTTATTGGCGAGGCTTTAGCGTACCACTGCCTATTTTACTAAGCGTGTCGAAAGTGCATAATATCCCCGTCTTCTACCACATAGCTTTTCCCCTCAATACGCACTTTCCCCGCTGTTCGGCAGGCCAGCTCTGTCTTATAATGCAGGTAGTCCGACAATTTGATGACTTCAGCCTTAATGAATTTCTTTTCAAAGTCGCTGTGGATAGCGCCTGCTGCTTGCGGCGCCTTGGTGCCAGCCATGATCGTCCAAGCTCTTACTTCTTGAGGACCTGCTGTGAAATACGTGATCAGACCGAGCAACTTATAAGAAGCACTGATTAATACCTCCAGTGCAGAAGCCTTGAGACCATATTCCTCAAGAAAAAGCGCTTTGTCAGGCTGCGATAGCGTGGTCATCTGTGCTTCAAGCGCAGCACTTACCAAAACGACTTCAGCATGCTCTTCCCTAACGATGTTACGCAAAGCTTCTACGTAGTCATTAGTACCCTCTTGAAGGGTTTTTTCATCTACATTGGCTACATAGAGGACGGGTCTCAAGGTCAAGAGCTGCCAAGACCGAACGAGTGAATGATCTGATTTTTCTATGGCAACAGTACGTGCATTACCCCCTTGGGCAAGATGTGTCGCAAAGCATTGCAAAAGGCCATGCTCGTGTTGGGCCTGTTTGTTATCCGACTTGATCAACTTCTCGAGCTTTGCCATGCGCTTGCGGACTGTCTCCAGGTCCTTCATTTGCAGCTCGTAGTCTATGACTTCTTTATCAAAAACTGGATCTACCTGGCCTGCCACGTGTACCACACGGCTGTCTTGAAAACATCGTACCACATGTACGATGGCATCTACTTCTCTGATATTGGCCAAAAATTGATTGCCTAATCCTTCTCCTTGGCTAGCACCTTTTACCAAGCCAGCGATATCCACAAATTCGATAAACGTGGGGATCACCTTCTGGGAGGCTACTAAAGTAGCAAGGGTCTGCATACGTTCGTCTGGCACTTTGACGACACCTACGTTAGGCTCTATGGTACAAAATGGGAAGTTAGCAGCCGCAGCATTGCCGTTAGAGAGTGCATTAAATAGTGTAGACTTACCCACATTAGGCAATCCTACAATGCCATATTTGAGAGCCATCTCAAGAGATTAAGGAGCGTGAATACAATGGAAGGAAGCCAAGAAGACACGCAAACAGCAGCCGCGTTATCAACCAGTAACCTCACGACCGATAGGCTACAGACTTATTAGACTAGCCGAATGTGATATTGGCATCGATATCCTTATTGGTAAAGCCTCCAGTAAAACGTCTCTCATGCCCTCTGTGTTCAAACTGCTCGAAGTCATAATCAGGTAGCAGCTCCCTTTTGATGTACTCTGCGGTGCCATGTAACGCTTTCATAAACTCATGTAAATCTTCTTTGTATAAGAAAATCTTATGCTTCTCGTAAGAGCGCTCATCCCCCTTGAATTTTTTCCTGCTTTCCGTGATCGTGAGATAATAATCATTAGCGCGTGTGGCCTTTACATCAAAAAAGTAGGTCCTCTTACCTGCCTTTACGCTCTTCGAATAAACCTCGTTAGCCTCTTTATGCTCTTCCACAGTTTTGAAAGTTTAGATTACACGACAACCCGAAAAATGGCGAATAAAGCTTTTTTAGGGAGACAAAACAAGCAGACGAGCATTTACAAGCCCCCGTGCAACCAGTTCTTTTTACGCTGTAGCTCATCGACTGTCTCTTGTCGATTTGTATCCGGTATACAGCAGTCTACTGGGCACACCGCTGCACATTGAGGTTCCTCATGAAATCCCACGCACTCCGTACACTTGTCTGATACGATGTAATAAAATTCGTCAGCATAAGCACTTTGGGCAGTATGGGCGTCCACAACAGCCCCACCTACATTGACCTGCTTCAAACTAGTGCCCTCAGCCCACTTCCAATCTACCCCACCCTCATAAATAGCATTGTTGGGGCACTCCGGTTCGCAAGCACCACAATTGATGCATGCATCGGTAATCATAATAGCCATGTCCAAAGTTTTTTACGAATCCTAAATCAATGTAGTTAAAATTTTTAGGCTGTACGCAAGGAACATAACATCACGTCTAGATCAGGGGCAAATTTACTTGTCGCATGATGATGAATCAACCATGCTGCAAGAAGGTATTATATACAACCACATTTTGTTTTTCTGGGTATTTTTGGTACTATCATGCTACTTGTGCTTTCTTTACAGTCAGAAAAACAAGTAGAAAAAGGCATCAATAACTGTTTTTATGGAGAATGTAGACCGATCAAAGTGCTCTTTAAGCCAAGAGACAGAACAACTACTTAACCAGCAAGTGGGTACAGAAGGCAAGTCATCTGCTCATTACCTAGTTATGGCTTCCTGGTGTGATACCCAAGGATACAAGGATGCAGCTGCGTTTTTGTACCACCACGCCGAAGAAGAGAGGGCGCACATGCTCAAACTATTTCGCTACATCAATGATGCAGGAGGCCGTGCCGTGCATCCCGAAATAACTGAGGTTCAGCGCGATTTTGAGTCATTTAGGCAAGTCTTTGAGCTAGCGCTAGCCCAGGAAACCAAAGTCACACGGTCTATTCACCGTCTGGTTGACCACTGCCTTGCTGTCAAGGATTTCTCCACATTCAATTTCTTGCAGTGGTTTGTAGCTGAGCAAATAGAAGAGGAAATTGTGACCAGAAGAGCTGTTGAGCTATTTGATGTGATTGGTGAGGAGGGCATTGGGCGCTATACCATAGACAAGGCAATCGGAGCACTGAGCAGTGGTAGTTAAGAACGCATATGACGTGTCTAGGTCAACAACTAACGTAGCACGCGCACCCCTTTATCTGGTTTTAACTAAGCTTGGCCTGTGGTATTCTTAGGCACCCCAGGGTGGACTCTGTATTGCAGGTTTGCTGTACTGCTTTCGTTGGCTTGCGGTAAGATGGGTAATGTAGGGTCGGTGCTGTCGAAGTTATCGCTAACCGGGCACTGTGTTGAGATGAAGTAGTACCGGCGGATTACCAGCCTTCGTCAATGAATTAAATGTTGAAGAGATCGTTGTCTGGCGGTCTTCTCTCTAGCAAGGACAGCGTAGGGATCGGCACTCAGTAGCAAATGTCACAAGCTGACGCAGGGGTCATCAGGGAGCTTATGTACGAGTGCATGATGAACTGATCCGTAATAAGCGGCAAGGTATCTTGCCATTAGTTCCGTCTATTCATAAATGTAGCCCGAGGGCGTCTTAGTAACGAAGTCGAAAAATGACGTTGCAACGATATAAAAAATGACTGGCATCCCGTGGTAGCAAGCTAGGGCGACGATAATCTGGGCGCCACTTGCAGTAGTGTCGTACCACAGTACAGATAGCCAAAAACCCCAGCTGAACAATATGTGGGGGTATCAAGCGTCCGGAAAAACCAAAGGGCGACTGCCTCAACCGCCCAAGACGGCTCACTTGTCACTTTGGTGTATAATCCCTACTTTCACGTGTCTATATGTCTTTCGAGGAAAGGATCCATCAGGGTAAGTTCGCTTGCGTCTAAGGTAGCTTGTAGTTCACTTGAGAGGTTGCGATTGTGTTCTTAATGATGGGCTGACAGACTGACTCCACAAGGAGATCCAGTATGCTTCCTTTGGAGAAGATGGAGGGATTATACTCCAATCCAACACCGCAGCCCATGCCAGTTCCTTCGCGGTGAAACGCATTGGTGACTGGCCCAAGAAGCGAAAAATGGGTGATGGAATAACAACTGATATGGGTATTTATCACAGAAAAATCAGTGTTTCCTTTGCCTGAAGTGATGGATACGAGGTCAGATAAAGGTTAAGGTGGGCAACCTTTTTGCCATAAGCGTGATTTCCAAGCAAGCGTAGCAAGCTGGTTGCCGCAAGGGAGGTGCACAGCCTGAAGCTTTTTTGTTTGAGCAAGGCAAACTGCCACTTTTTGATTATGTGTAACTTTAAATGTGACTTGACGCATGCACAGAGAGAGTAAATCTTTTTTATTTGAATATCTTAATAACACTTCCCCTACAGGCTACGAGACTGCGGGCCAAAAGATTTGGTTGAACTATCTCAACCCTTATATAGATGATTTTCTGACAGATACTTACGGTACTGCAGTGGGTATCATCAATCCTCAAGCAACCTACAAGGTAGTAATCGAAGCTCACGCTGACGAGATCTCCTGGTTCGTGAATTACATAACAAAAGAAGGGTATATCTACGTGATCCGTAATGGTGGCTCCGATTACCAAATTGCGCCTTCTCAGCGTGCCAAGATTCATACTGAAAAAGGTACGGTACCTGCCGTCTTTGGCTGGCCAGCTATTCATGTGCGGGAAGACAAAGACAAAGCTCCAAAGCTCGACATAGAAAAGATTGTGCTTGACTGTGGCTGCAGTTCAGCAGAGGAAGTGGAGGCACTGGGCATCCATGTCGGCTCTGTGGTTACTTTTGACGCGGATCTGATGACGCTCAACCGGGATTTTTTAGTGGGTCGTGGCCTAGACAATAGGATAGGTGGCTTTATGATTGCTGAAGTAGCCAGAAGGCTCCATGAGCACAAGCGCAAGTTGCCCTTCGGACTTTATATTGTCAATGCGGTGCAAGAAGAGGTAGGACTCAATGGAGCAGCCATGGTGGCTCGTCGACTCCAACCTGACTTAGCCATTATAACAGACGTAACGCACGATACACAGTCTCCACTGTACAACAAAATCAAAGAAGGGGATATTGCGTGCGGCAAGGGCCCCGTCCTGAGCCACGCTCCGTCAGTACAGCACAACGTGCTAAAAATGCTTATCGAAGTAGCCCGAAAAAACAACTTGCCGTTTCAAAGGCAGGCTTCTTCGAGTCGTACGGGAACCGATACGGACGCTTTTGCTTACTCCAGCGTAGGGGTAGCATCTGGGCTAATCTCCTTGCCTCTTAAGTACATGCATACTACGGTAGAGATGGTTCATGAGCAGGATATAGAGCATGTTATCGCATTGATGTACCAGTTTTTAGTACAGCTAGATCCACAGCACAGTTTCAGCTATTTTAAATAGGCGCTGTTTCTAGAATAGCCCACTGGTCTAGCGATGGGGTTGCGATGCTTGAAGGCAGGCTGGTGTTTTGCTTGCGAGGGGGATTCGTAGGGAGAGGTAGTAGCTAATACCGAAGACGCTTCCTTGCTGATTCAAACCCCATCCAAGTACATCATAGGGAACGTAGGACTCGGCATGGTCAATACGAAGGCCAAATTTGTAGCGTATAGTACCTCCCACATACAGCAGCTTCCATATCCTAACTTTCACCCCAGCTACCGCCTCAAACCAACGTGCCCTTACGTTAAGTTGCTTGTTACCTATAGGCCACCCACCACCCTCTTTGATTGGCCCCGTGCTGTCATAGACCACTTTACTGACAAGCTGATCCTGAAAAAAACTTGTGGCATAACGCAATCCCAAGAAGGCCTGATTTTTATTGGGTGTATCTGGCAAGAAATTATAGTTCAGGCCGGCTCGAAAATATTGCCCACTGCTGGTATAAGATGATGACACATTAGTTTGCATATTATATCCTTTCCAGTAGGTACTTCCCCATCCATAGTCTCCTTCAAGCATTACACTGACCAAATCAGTGCAAGCGTTCAGTTCATACTGAGTACCTTTTTGCCCGTAATATTTATACTGAAAGGGGCGGGATACATCCATACCTAGATGGATGCCTGTAGGCCAATAGCCCACCCTGGCCCATGTGGGCGAGCTCCTTACAAGCATCCCCAGACAGAGCAAAACGTTACAAATATATCTGAACATCAACCGATGAGTCATTGAGCATACTTAACTCTTTATTGAGGATTGCGTATTCCCAGATAAAAGTGGGCACTACTTTTTTGAGTACATATTTCTGTGCACCACCACATCGGTGGGATACGAGCACTCCCCCTCGTTGGTAGTGAATTGTCAATTCTTCGGTTGCGGTAACAGAAGAGCGGGAGATTGCAAATTGTACAACGTCGGTATGGGGGTTGAGAGGTAGTTGAACATCCTTGTTCGCAGAAAGCGTTAGCACTTCACCGGTAGCTATATTGGTAATTGCTGTAATATCAAGATCATCCTTACCGCTGGTGGCGTGCCACGCCACTGTTACAAAAGACTTATAGGGCGTGCGACTGTCTTCAAAGTCTCGGCAGCCCGATGTAGAAAAGACGCACACTACGGCCAGCAGCGTGAAAAAAAATTGTTGCATGTATCGAAAGCTCACCAGAGGCTGTTAATAAGTCGAGTAACTACAGCAGGAAATCTTATATTTCTTTTTTCTTGCACGCGAAATACTAGATGGCCCTGGAAATGTACGAAACACATTGAGCATATGATAGTTCAAAATATAGCCTTCAAATATTTCGAACTGGTGTCGCTCGCATGGCTTCCTCTTTTAGTGCCCTTCTCAGAATCTTGCCAACGCCTGACTTGGGAAGGCTGTCCCGGAAGACAACATGTTTGGGTACTTTGTATTGGGTTAATCTTTCCCTACAATAGGCAATGACCTCTTCCGATGTCAACTGAGGGTCTTTTTTTACAACATATAGCCTTACCTCTTCTTTGCCCTCTTCATTGAGTACACCAATGGCGCCCACTTCCAGTACTTCGGGATGTTCGCCTACTACGCTTTCTATTTCATTAGGGTATACGTTAAAGCCAGATACATTGATCATTTCCTTCTTGCGATCAATAATACTGATAAACCCATCCTGGTCCATCACTGCTACATCGCCCGTTTGGAGCCAACCCCCTAAAAACACTCGGGCTGTTTCTTCTGGCTGTTTCCAGTATGCTTTCATTACTTGTGGCCCCTTGACAAGCAAGTCACCTGGGGTACCGAAAGGCACCTTTTTCCCATTTTCATCCACGATTTTTACTGTGGTCCCTGGTAGTGGGATCCCTATAGTACCTATGCGATGGGTGCCATCTAGCATGTTACAGGTTACGGCAGGTGAGGATTCTGTCAGACCATATCCTTCTACCAAAGGTATTCCTGTAGTAGCTTCCCATTGCTGGGCCACTTGCTTTTGTAGTGCTACTCCTCCTGCAAGAGCGACCTTGAGGCTAGAAAAATCAAGAGATGCAAAATGTTTATGCGCCAGCATAGTGCGGAATAGTGTATTCACTCCTGAGATACACGTAAAAGGGTGCTTGCGTAACTCTTTGATCAAGCCTTGTATATTCCTGGGATTAGTAATCAGCACATTCTTAGCCCCTAGTTGCATCATGGCGAGCAAGTTGACAATGAGAGCAAAGATGTGGTAAAGCGGCAATGGAGTGATAATGATCTCCTGCTTTTCTTGCATTTGTACACGCATACAGGCGGTCATCTGTTCTATGTTGGCCAGAATATTCCGATGAGTGAGCACTGCACCTTTGGATACCCCTGTAGTGCCTCCCGTATATTGTAAAAAGGCAGTGTGATCACTGCGTAGGTCCACCCGATGAAAGGTCGCCCGCTGCCCTATTTGTAATGCTTTTCTCCATGCAACGGCATGGGGTAGGTCATAATGTGGGACTAATCGTTTGATATGCTTGACAGCAAAGTTGACTAAAGGTCCCTTCAGTCTACCCAGCATATCTCCTATTTTGGTGATGATGACCGTCTGTATAATTGTTTTGGATAATATTTTCTCCAGTTTATGCGTAAAGTTATCCAGTAAGATGATAGCCTTAGCTTCGGAGTCTCGGAGTTGGTACTCCATCTCATACGAGGTATACAAGGGATTGACGTTGACCACTACCATACCCGCTCTGAGTATGCCCAGTAGTGCAATGGGATATTGTAGCAGGTTGGGCAACTGGATAGCAACATGGTCACCCACTTTTAGATGCACCTCCTGCTGTAAATAAGCGGCAAAGGCCTTAGAAAGTTGATCGACCTCAGAGTAAGTCAATACTTTCCCCATATTTTCATACATCGGTAAGCTGTGATAACGCTCGAAGCACTCTTCAAAAAAATCGAGGAGCGATTCGTAACGATCAAGACCAATAGTGTGGGATACAGCCTGAGGATAGTGTTGCCACCAAGGATGCTTTTCCATATCAGAGTTCATATTCTGCTACCACGCGTGCGCACACACAAATGCTGCGCGACATGGAGCGAATATACGAAAACGTGTCTTGATCGTTCTAGTAACCGATACAAACCTCACGTCGCATTGCTTGGGTGCTTACTCTGGTTTTGCTGTGCGGGCGCGAAACACAGAGAAGCTTCTGCTATAGCAGCTTGCAATTGATAGGTCATTTTACTGAATGATGACGGATGCTGCTGGAGCTTGGGCCTTTTGAAGTCAATATCATATGGACCGTTAAGTGGGATAAGGTGTATGTGAGCATGAGGGACCTCCAAGCCTACTACAGCCATCCCCACACGCAAACAAGGGACTACTTTTTGAATACCCAAGGCTACCTTTTTTGCAAAGATCATAAGTCCGGCAAATGCCGCATCGTCTACATCAAACAAACAGTCTACCTCTTTCTTGGGAACCACCAAGGTATGTCCTACTGCTAAAGGGTGAATGTCTAAAAAAGCAATGTGATTTAACTCTTCAGCAACAATATACCCCGGAATATCTCGGTTGATGATTTGAGTGAATATGCTTGCCATATTGAGTAGCGATGAAGCCAAGTTATCATTAAAATACGCCGCGTGGCTTGTTAGTCGTATCAGACCCCTCGCAAGCGATGTTATAACCCGATCTCAAGAATTTCAAATGATACCATGCCAGAGGGTGCGTCAATGGTCGCCATATCTCCTACTCTTTTTCCGAGTAGGCCTTTGCCGATGGGCGAGTCGACAGATATTTTCCCCGCCTTTAAATCTGCTTCCTCTTCGGCAACAATGGTATAAGCAAAAGTCTGTCCATTACTGGCATGCTTGATTTTCACCTTAGTCAAGATAGAAACCTGAGAAGTATCGATATCTGTTTCCGAAATGACACGGGCATTCGCAGTCACTTCTTCTAGCTTGCTGATTTTCATTTCCAGCAGTCCCTGAGCATCTTTAGCCGCGTCATATTCAGCATTCTCACTCAGATCGCCCTGGCCCCGAGCCTCTGCTAGCTGCTCGGCCACCGCGGCTCTCCCTTTTGTCTTCAACGCATGGAGCTCATCCTTGAGCTTTTGTAACCCTGCTTCGGTATAGTATGATATTTTTTCCATGGCCTGTAATTACGTATATCTTTCTTGCTATAAAAATTTATGATGCTAAGGGTCAGTGAACCAGCCATACTTGTGCCGTACAACCTCGACTCGACGCTTTGGAAGCATGGCACAAAGTAAAGAAGACACAGCTGCCATCTGATGTCGACCTTGATCGTAAAAGAACGAGTAATTTATAAGTCTTTGAGGAACCTAACTAGCGGTCGGCTATAAGCAACAAAGCAAAGGCACCAACAGCAAGCCAAAACTTGTAGGTACTTAAAGCTGGGATAATCACAAATTGCAATTGCATCCCCAATGTTAAGAGGACAACCATGACCGCAACAGACCGGAGTGTCAACCTTGTCTTTTGACTC
The DNA here is from genome assembly GCA_964455155.1 of uncultured Cytophagales bacterium. Lineage (GTDB taxonomy): Bacteria > Bacteroidota > Bacteroidia > Cytophagales > Amoebophilaceae > UBA8403. Next base: position 27,663 of record CAYVYH010000005.1, read on the forward strand.
ACACGTTCAATAGTTTATTTTTGATGCTCTAAGTGGAGAATCTACACTCCTACAAAGATAAGTACAAGTTCTCTTACTCAGCAAGGTGCAGTGGCTCCCATAGGCTCGGATATTCTACACGTTCAAAAGCTACTAAAAGCTGGTAGTGTGGTGGCCATTCCCACCGAGACAGTCTATGGCTTGGCAGGGAATGCCTACGATGAAACAACAGTGCTGAAAATATTTCGCACCAAACGGCGTCCCAGCTTTGATCCTCTGATTGTGCACGCAAGCTGCCTTCAACAAATACAAGAATTTGTAAAATACTTCCCTAGTAAAGCACTTGAACTAGCGCATCGCTTTTGGCCTGGTCCTCTGACGTTGGTATTAGAGAAAAAATCGATTATTCCTGACATGGTTACCGCAGGGCTCCCTACCGTAGGGGTCAGGGTACCACAACATGTATTGACCCACCAACTACTGCACCAGCTAGACTTCCCACTAGCTGCACCCAGTGCTAATCCTTTCGGCTACATTAGCCCCACCACTCCCCAGCACGTGCAAGATCAGCTGGGTATACATATCCCTTATATCCTAGACGGTGGCGCCTGCACGGTTGGTGTTGAGTCGACGATTATCGGCTTTGATGCAGAACAGCCTATCCTATATCGCTTAGGCGGCGTGAGCCTGGAGACCATCGAGCGTACGGTAGGACCCGTAAAAGTTGTTCGTCAAGCGAATAATCATCCCCAAGCACCAGGCATGATCACCAATCATTATGCGCCTAAAAAGCCCTTAATCGTGGGTAAATTGACAACATTACTTGACATATACTCCACAAAACAAGTCGGATTACTTTCTTTTCAACAATATTATACGAGTATTGTTCGCGATCGTCAAGTGGTACTTTCGCTCACGGGAAACCTAGAGGAAGCTGCACAGAAACTCTTTACCGCCCTCAGAACGCTTGATACACTACCCGTAGAGATTATCTTGGCAGATCTCGTCCCTAGCATAGGCATTGGCAGAGCCATCAATGATCGACTTAAAAGGGCAGCTACGTGCTGGGTGCGCTGCTGATAGGGCTACCAAAAAAAAGAATGATGCACATGCGTCCCATACAGGCATATAATTTTAAAGGGAAGAAAGCATTGATTCGGGTAGATTTCAATGTGCCCTTGGATGACCATTTTAGTGTAGTAGATGATACCAGAATTCAAGGGGCTGTACCCACTATTCGCAAGGTGCTAGATGAAGGAGGAGCTGCCATCCTACTTGCACACCTAGGCAGACCAAAGCAAGGATATGAACGACGGTTTTCTTTACAACACCTAGTTCCCTGTCTGAGCCGTGCTTTAAGTAGAGAAGTAATTTTTTTTCCCAGTTGTGTAGACGCTGAAATACAAGCCCAAGTGCGTCAGCTTGAGTTGGGCAAGGTACTACTGCTAGAAAACATTCGATTTCACGTTGGAGAAACGACAGGGGACCCTGTCTTTGCACAGACGTTAGCTACTTGGGGAGATGTGTACATTAACGATGCCTTTGGTACAGCCCATCGAAACCATGCTTCGACAACATGTATAACCCAACACTTTAAAGACAAACTGGCGGGCTACCTCATACAAAAAGAGCTAAAAAGTGCTGATAAAATCTTGAAAACATCCCAAAAGCCTTTTGTAGCCATCATAGGAGGTTCCAAAATCTCAGACAAAATGAAGTCCTTAGTGCACCTACTAGATCGGCTTGATTATTTGCTGGTCGGAGGTGGTGTGGCCAATACCTTCCAACAAGCTTTAGGGGGGCAGATAGGTGATTCTTTGATAGAACTTGATCAGGTGGAGATGGCGAGGCATTTGGTGCAAAAAACGCATCAAAAGAGGGTACAACTGGTGTTACCTACAGATGTAGTCATAGCACCACAACTAAAAGAGACGGTTACCACGAACGTAGTAGCAAGCGGGACAGTACCCGCTGGCTGGATGGCCTTAGATATAGGCCCCCAGGCACAACAAGAATTCACAGCCATTGTGCAGGCTGCTCGGACTATCCTGTGGTGCGGACCCATAGGTGTTTTCGAGATGCCAAGCTTCCAACAGGGCACACGAGCGTTAGCAGCGGCCGTGGCACAAGCGACCAAACAAGGTGCCTTCTCCTTGATTGGCGGTGGAGATTCCGCAGCAGCTATCAGAAGCTTGGGCTACGCCAGCCAAGTATCTCATCTGTCTACCGGTGGCGGGGCACTGCTAGCATACATCGGAGGTGCCCCGTTGCCGGGGGTAGCAGCACTACAATAACCCCAATGAGCCACCAAACTGATCAACCACTATCAACAGAAAGTTAAACGAATTGCCTAAACTCTAGTTTAAGTGCCAATAAACGTATAAAATTACGTTAATTTGATGCTTCAAAAGACATACTATGAAAAAGATGGCAAGAACAGGATTGCTTAGTGGACTCTTTGTAGCCATCATGGTCAGCTGTACTGCGTTGAGGGTGACCCGTACGAGTGCCAACCGAGTAACTGACCTGAGTGAGCGGTGGAATGACACTGATTCCAGATTGGTGGCCGAAAAAATGTTGGAAGACATTACCAAAGCTCCCTGGCTAGACAGATTTCGAAGAACGCATACAAGACAAGGGCAACAATGCCTGTCTAGAGAGAATGAGGTGGAGCAGACCTCAGTCCGCAACACACGTAAGCCAGTACTCCTTGTAGGCACAATGCTCAACAAAAGCCATGAGCATATTGAAGCAGACACTTTTCTTAAAGACATGGAAAGGGTACTGATCCAGGAAGGCGAAGTGCGTATAGTAGCCAACAGCTTCTTTAGGGAAAAATTACGAGAGGAAAAGGTAGAGCAAACCGCCTTTTCTTCTCCGGAAACACAAAAACGCCTAGGTCGTGAGTTGGGGGCAGATTACATGCTGTGTGGGACTATCAATACCATCGTAGACACGGAGGGAGGAAACAAAGTCACATTCTTCCAGGTCGATCTGGAGCTGATCGATCTGGAAACCCACGAACTTGTATGGATTGGAGCAAAGAAAATCAAAAAGTATAAAGGGAAAGGGAAAAGAATAAAGAGAAAATACCGGGGAGCCATCCCTGCGGCTTAGTGCTCATAGCATGCAAAAGAGTGGCAAGCACTAGTTGGGATGGTTCACTGGCCCCAAAGCAGGCGTGTGAGCTTCATTAAGATGATAATGCGTACAATCCTCCGTCTTTGGGTACTCGTAGGCCTTCTAACATTGTCACAGGCTTGCCACGTCACTCACTACCAGAGGCATGCTAAATTCCATACGCTATTTCTGGCCGGTGCGTTCAAGGAGGCAGATGCATTACTTTCCAAGAAAAAGCATACCAGACAGCGTAAAGCTCGACTACTTTACTACCTCAACAAGGGCACCCTAACACATCTGATGCAGCAGTACGAAGCAAGCAACTACTTCTTCGAGCAAGCGTACCTCACGTGCGAAAACTTCTCAGTAAAGCCTTTAGATAGCGCCTTAGCCTTTATCATCAATCCTACCGTAGTTGACTACAGAGGCGAAGATCATGAAGTTCTTTTGTTGCACTATTACAAAACCCTCAACTTTCTGCAGCTGGGGCAAAAAGAGTCGGCCTTGGTGGAGTGTCGCCGGCTTAATATCAAGCTGAATCAGCTAAGTGACCGATACGATAGTGACAAAAAATACAGACGAGACGCTTTTATCCATACACTCATGGGTCTCGTGTATCAGGCCAACCATGAGTACAACAATGCCTTTATTGCTTACCGTAATGCCGTTGAAATATACCAAGAAGACTACGCACGTTTATTTGGATTAGAGGCACCGGAGCAGCTTAAAAAGGATCTGATTTACACAGCTTATAAAACAGGGCTGTATGAACAGGCAGATCGGTACAAACAAGCGTTTAAGCTTACCTATGATCCTGCAGAGGAGGTCGTATGCGGTGATGTAGTTTTCCTGTGGAATAATGGTCTGGGGCCAGTGAAAGATGAATGGAATATCAATTTTGTACTGCTGCATGGGGCCGATAGAGTAGTCACTTTTAGGAATGAAGCACTGGGGCTATTGTTTACTTTTCCGCTGCTTACCGACGATGAGAGTGCGTCACTTTCAGATTTGACACTTATTCGGGTGTCCTTACCTAAGTATCGAGAAAGACCATTGGTATATGATAAAGCTGTCATATACACACCCGATGGACAACAGCAAGCATTAGAGGTACTTGAAGATGTCAATTCCATTGCTCTTCAGGTATTGAAACAGCGCATGACTTCGGAATTGAGCAAATCTCTCTTGAGGATTGCCATCAAGAAAGCAGCCGAGTATAAAATCAAAAAGCAAAATAAGTTACTGGGTGAGATTGTAGAAGGTATTGGGCTTGCTACTGAGAAGGCAGATACAAGAAACTGGCAGACTATGCCCCACAGTATCTACTATACCCGCCTTAGACTACATGAAGGAGCACATCGAATAACTTTTAAAGCATTTTCTGAGAAGGTGCCCCGCACCACTGCCCAGCATCAGCAATTTCTCTTCGAGCTTCAAAAAAACCAAACAGTGTTTCAGATAGCTCACTCACCTGTTGCTAGATCCTATTGAATATCTAGAGAAGGGCATCAGTTGCGATAGCCGGGAGAAAAAAACTCAGCTAACCGCATTGGTCATGAAGGCGCTAGCCGTAGCGCGCCGACAGGGCACTGTATACACGCACCTATGGTCACCACTGGCTTACAGAGTAGATATATGGGGAGCAACTATTGGGGACCTTTCCCTCCATTTTTGGAAAGCATAACTTGTTGAAGGACAGGACCAATAGGGCCACTATTTTCTTTGTGGACCATTGCTGTGGGCTGCATTACCTCCGTTACTTTGAGGGAGCTGTCCATGCTACACTTTCCGTTGAACTTGGCCCCTTCCTCAAACACCAGCTTGCTGGTTATAATATCTCCCTTGATTGTTGCTGTAGGCTTCAAGGTTAGCAACCCCGACACCATAATAGCACCCTGTACCTCCCCACCAATCTCTGCCGTTTTGGCAATGATATTTCCTTCCACCACTGAGGTATGACTCAGTACTATTTTGGCCTTAGTCTGGATGCTCCCAACTACCTTGCCCTCTACACGAATATTCCCCGCAGTATTTAAATGGCCCTCAAAATTCGTCCCTTGACCAATAATGTTACTGGAGTTGCTCAATTCTTCTTGAACGACCTCTTTTTTAGCGTTGCTAAACATAATAGTATGCTATAACAGTAGCTTAGAAGGTGATAAAATGCTCTGGATTTAATGCCTCGCCTCCATACCAAAGCTCGAAGTGCAGATGGGACTTTGCAGCGTGCCTCTCCGATTTACCTGCGACTGCCATGACCTCCCCCGCTTTTACGAAGTTACCAACTTTCTTCAAAAACGCTGCATCGTGTTGGTAAATGGAGACCAGTTCTTTATCATGTTGGATGGCCACGGTCCAACCCGTTTCTAACGTCCATGAAGCAAAAATGACCGTCCCGTCGGCCACACATTTAATCGGCTCTTGTTCTTTGGCAACCACATCGACACCATAATACCCCTTTTTGTGCTGGAAAGGAGCAGTAACAACGCCACGGATGGGAGGGAATGCAACCATTTCTTGTATGTCTCTGCCGAACTCACCGTGGACAGGCGGCGAGAATGAGCTGTTGGCCTCAATTTCTCTCCGAAGTAGGGCATCGGCAGCAGAGAGTTTCTCTAGTGAGTACGGCGTAGCAACCCTATCAGCCTGCTCCTTTTCAGCTGTAGCAAGCTTATTGTCAGGTGGCTCTTTGCCTGCAATAATACTTTGCAGGAGCGCAATAAAATTTTTCTGTTGGGTAGTTTGTTCCTCGAGTCTGTCGACTTCTAGAGCCAGCTGAATAAGTTTCTCCTTGTTTTCTCGTTCTGTGTGAGCAGGATTCAACCACTTGGCTAAAATGGTAGTAGTCAGTGCTATACTAAACGCTACCAAAATGCTCAACAAGACAACACTCAAAGAGATAAGTTGAGCATGGCTGAAACTGAAAGTGGCCTTTTCTGCAAGACTTTCTTCGTTGCGAACAATGAGTTGGTAACGATTAGTTAGCCAATCAGCAACCGTTTTTTTAAAATTCAAGGTTTGATATCGTTATTAAGAGACGACAAAAGTAGCATTTTTCTGGCTGTGCTTCTTTCAGTCGTCTTCTACGTAATGGCGTGACAGAAAAGTCACATGGTGGTATGCACAAGCTGTGACCCTGGCCATACCACTAGTGCGATCTTCGATAACCTCCCATACCACATCATGGATTCCGTTATGTCTTTTTACTCACCAAGACAGTTTGTTGTTAGCGTCTTGGTGGGATCTGTCTCAGCCCAACCTCTTTGATTGCTCCTGAACCGCTTTTTAGAGCATGTTTGAACTACCCCTGCTTGAAGATATTGTTTGTTTCCATCATAGTCCCCCTTTCAGGTGTATCTGACATACAATAGCCAAGTCATCCACATGGCTAAAAATCCAGCGTTGCCCGTCACACCCCCATAGAGTACCACCATGAGATCGCGCACAACGACCCAAACGAGTATCAATCCGGGGGAAAATTGTTCTCTAATAGAGATCGATCACACCCTGAAAAATTGCTCCACTGCACATACTCCAAAGGCGAAGCACAGGTCAAACCACGCGTGCCAAGCACCAAGTGACTGAAGCTAAAAGGGCCCAATGCTATAACTTCTGGAGACCCGCCACACCGATTCCGTGGAGGTCGCCATCGCTACTGACGAAGCGGACACTGACTCCCCCGGAGGAAAAACTCCCAACAGCAGCGGGACAATTACCAAAATCCCACGCTACCAGCTCTTGGCACCGCGTGTAAGTCAAAGGATTATTGGTATAAAGGCGCTCGCCACTACGCACATAATGTGACAAAATAGCCGTCGCTGCCTCTAGGGCACCTGGCAACTCATAAGGAAGGCCAGTGCGGTTCGCATGATGAGCAACCAAGGCCTTCTGGGATACATAACCCTGGTTTCTGCTACCTTCAAGCACATCACGCGTCATCAACACCCAATAGGAACGTACGGGCGATTGGGCACCGAATTGTTCTTGAACATCACCAGCGTAGACACGATACCTGGTGGGGTACCCTCCACCTATGGGGCGCTTGATAAGCTCTCCGAGCAAGTTGAAGCTAAAAGGCTCACCAGCTACGGTAGCCGGTATCAAGACCAACAGATGCGTGTCTTTTACTTGCTTCTTTGGCCAGAATGGGCAAGCACCGTTCAGCGTGTCGACGATATGCGCCGGTAGCGGAGGAGCTGGCTCCACCTCACCAAAGTACCGGCTCCATTCCTCAGCACCAAACGAGTGCAACAGGGCCGACGAACGGTAATCACGGATACCAAATTTGCGAAGGCACGATACCCCAGATTCCGCATCGTCGTCGAACCCACCAAGAAAGACCAATCCCCTGGAACAAAAGCGCCCCACTGTAACCGGTAATGAGTGCCCGGCTACGTCTTCCAATAGCTCTGCACAACGCGTAGAAGTACTGAGCAACTCGTCGCTACCTCCTTCATAAAGACGATCGCCACTGCGCACATAGTGTGACAATATAGCAGTGGCTGCCTCCAACACATGTGGGGTTTCATAAGGAGGACCATCGATATGGGAGGTCTGTGTAGCAATCAAAGCTTGTTGATCCGCATAAGGCTTGCTTCTGCTTCCAGGAAGCACGTCGCGCGTCAGCAATACCCAATAGGAGCTCCTGGAATACACATCCCCCGACGATTGTTGCACCTCGTCATCATACAAAAAATATTGCGTGCTGTGGCCACCCCCACGAGGATTTTCTACCAACTCCCCCAGCAGATCCAAGGTAAAAGCCTTACCGTCTACAGTAGATGGTATCAAGATCAACAAGTGCGTATCTTTAACTCGCTTTCCTGGCCAAAACGGGCAAGCGCTGTTTAGGATCTCGCCTATGTCTGACGGCAAGTAGGGTTGCGCACCTACCTCCCCAAAGTATTGACGCCAGGCCTGCGCCCCAAAAGCCATAGCAGGGATTCGTTCGCCATGGCGAATAGGCGAATCCTCCTCTACTTTCTCCAACAAAATCTCGACCTGTATGTGCATCATACTCTTTGGACGGCACATTCTGTTCCTTTTTGTACTGCCGCACAATACCAGACCGGCATACTTCGCACGCTTCAGATCGGGACCCTCATGCCTTGTACAAGCTGAATGGCTGACGCCACTTTCTAGTGTGTCCAAAATAACGACTTGACCCACATTGGCTCCACGTTCTCTCGCTATAGTACGGGCGTCTTGAGTGGCTTCCAACCTGCGGTATGCTCCTTCGTTGTTAGCTGCTACGTAGCAGATAGTTAAACGCGCGCGCTGAATCACTGAGTCTGACGTCAATCGATACCCTTTGTAACGATAACCAGAAGGAATATGGTACGTCTCCTTCCTCGTGGCATCACTACCAAGTATCATGGTAGGGCCAGGCATCCATGACTCTGCCAGTGACTGTACTTGTTGCGGTTGCTGACTCAACAGAACACGCGCACCAGAAAAGGCTGTGAAAGGTTCAGCAAAAGACTGGGAAAAGGAATCGATCCCAGCGCGATCCACAGAAGGTGATGAGACAGCGGCCAACGCAGGCACCACTGCAGGTAGCAGTGTGGCTGCCGGCTCGACAGAGGACACACCATCCAACCTATCGCTGATGTGCTCGTCGAGAGTGCGTAAAGGGGTAAGTGCAAGTGAACCTGGCAACAAAATTTCGCCTGGTCCTCGTACGCGATCGGCCTCCGTTGGGTGCTCCTGCCTGACAACAGGTTCTTCAATGATTGCATGCATACCCGATCTGCAACCCTGGAACAATAGACCACATAAGACAGCCGTCGCTGTCAAGCGATTCGGTAAAGAACAATACATCATCAGTGAGTTAAAGTGAGTGCGATACCCTACGCGTGCCACCGCACAGCAACGCACGCCGTAGATGCTTGAGCCTAAGACTCGGCTGCATCTTCTCACATCATAGCTTACCATGCAATAACCAGTGAACAGCGATAGTTCCGCATCATCGCGCAAAAGAAACTTAAATTATGATGAATTCACGCATTTTAAAAAGATGTATCATCCCTGGCCTTACGCAAAAGAGCTGTAACCCCCAGAAAATCACCCTGCCGCGCAGGCTCCCCCACGGTGCTGAGGACACTGTAACAAGACTACACCAAAGCAGCTGCCGCGCGCAGCGGAGGCGTAGCCTCCGCAAAAAATTACCCCCCGCGTAAGACACCCCGCACGGAGCTAAGTACCCAAATACTAGAACTTCCGGAAACCAGCCACGCCGATGTAGTTGCTGCCAAGGTCGTAGCCGTCGCCGCCGTAGCTGACAAAGAGCCCCCCTGAGGAAAAACCTCCAACGGCAACTGGATACTTACCTTCACCCTCATCTACCACTAGATCTTGGCACCGCGTCCAGGTCCGTTGCTCATCCATATACAACCGCCCTCCACTACGCACGTGGTGCGACAGGATAGCCGTCGCTGCCTCCAGGGCACTTGGTAGCTCATAAGAAAGACCGGTGCGACTTGCGTGCCCAGCAACCAGTTCCCTCTGTTCTGCATACGTCTTGCCCCTACTGCCCTCAAGCACATCACGTGTCATCAACACCCAATAGGACCTGGTAGGAGACCGAGCGCCGAATTGTTCGCGGATATCACTATCGTAGTAACAATACTTGGTGGAGTAACCTCTGCCTCGGGGGCGCTTGATAAGCGCTCCAAGCAGATCTAAGTTAAAAGGCTCACCATTGACAGTAGCCGGTATCAAGACCAACAGGTGCGTGTCTCTGACTCGTGTCCCTGGCCAAAACGGGCAACCGCTGTTCAAGATATCGGCTACATCCGAAGGGAGAGAGGGTGCTGCTCCCACCTCCCCAAAGTACCAACGCCATTCCTCTGCTCCAAACGAGTGCAACAAGACCGATGGGCGGTAATGCCGACTACCAAACCTGCGAAGGCACGATACCCCAAACTCTTCATCGTCGTCGAAGCCACTGAAAAAAACCAGACCTCTGGAACAAAAGCGACCCACTGTAACCGGTGATGGGTACTCAGCTGCGTCTTCCAATAGCCCCGTACAACGTGTAGAAGTACTCGGCAACGCGTCGTCACCTTCTGCATAAAGACGGTCACCACTGCGCACATAGTGTGACAACATAACCGCCGCGGCTTCTAATACATTCGGTATGGCATAAGGGGCACACTTGATATGAGCAGTCTGCGCAGCAACCAAAGCTTGCTGCGCTGTATAAGGATTGCTTCTACTTCCAGGAAGCACGTCGCGTGTCAGCAACACCCAATAGGAACTGCTAGAATACACATCCCCCAACGATTGTTGCACCTCGTCATCATACAAAAAATATTGCGTACTGTGGCCACCCCCACGAGGATTTCGTACCAACTCCCCCAGCAGATCCAAGGTAAAAGCCTTACCGTCTACTGTAGACGGTATCAAGACCAACAAGTGCGTGTCTTTGACTGCCTTCCCAGGCCAAAACGGGCAAGGACTGTCCAGGATTTCGTCTATGTCTGAGGGAAGAGGAGGCGCTACTCCTACCTCCCCAAAGTATCGAGCCCATGCCCACGCTCCAAAGACTGGAGCAGGGACTGAAAATGGAATTACACGTGACGACTCTGAGCGACCTACCGGAGAAAGCTCCGCTACTTGAGCAATAGGCCTAGCCGCAGGCTTCGTATCCGTCTCTCCAGATTCCGTTGAGGAGGCTAGCTCCCGGTCAGACACAGCATCGTTCTCGACGGCAAGATGATACATGAACAAAGCCGCCTGAACCGTGGAAATAGCCACGGAAGGTGAAGTCACTAATGCAACTGTTGGAAATCCGCTATGGGGCACATCAGAAACCACAGAGGACAGGCCATCTGGCAATGAGATCTGGTCGGGGATTGGCACTTCATCGCTCGTCTTACGCAACTTTTTGGACGCAGGCTCCTCGGAGGTTACCCGGAAGTTGGACCTACAGCCCTGTAATAACAGTCCGAACACAATAACCGTTACTAGCAAGCGATTCAATGGAGAAAAGTACATCGTCAATAGGTTGTAGTGCGTGAAACATCCCAACAGTGTGCTGTCGTACAGCGCAGTCATGCACGCTATGGGCACTTAACCCGAAACACACTTGTATCTTGCAAAATCATGGTTTACCATGCAATCAATAGCACATGACGATCATTTTGCATCACCGCATCAAAAAGCTTTCAGCATCACGAACTCACGGCATGTTACAACAAAAAGCATCATTTCTAGTCCTACACAGCAAACCATTCCCCAAAAACCGCTCCACCACATAGGATCCTTATGGACTGGAAACAGGCCAAGCCACGCGTACCGAGTACCAAGGGCCCAATGCTAGAACTTCCGGAGACCAGCGACACCACCGAAGTAGTAGTAGTAGTCATTGATGCTGTCGACATTGATTCCCCCGAAGGAAAACCCCCCAACAACAGCAGGATATTGGTCATTTACCAGCTCTTGGCACCGCGTGTAGGTTCCAGGATCATGGGCATACAACCGTTCTCCGCTACGCACATAGTGTGACAAAATAGCCGTCGCGGCTTCTAAGGTATCAGGAAGCTCATAAGGAATGTTCGTCCGCTTTGCGTACGTAGCAACCAAAGCTTGCTGGGATGCACGCTTCTGGTTCCTACTACCCTCAAGCACATCCCGCGTCATCAATACCCAATAGGAACGCCTAGGCGATTGAGCGCCGAATTGTTCTTCAATGGAATCACTATAGTTTCGATACCTAGTGGGGTAGCCTCCGCCTTGGGGACGCCGAATGAGATCCCTAAGCAGGTTTAAGCTAAAGGGCTTACCATCGACCATAGCCGGTATCAAAACCAACAGGTGCGTGTCTTCGACGCGTTCTCCCGGCCAAAACGGGCAAGGACTGTCCAAGATTTCGCCTATATCTGAGGGCAGGGGAGGCTCCGTTCCTACCTCCCCAAAGTACTGGGCCCAGGCCCTCGCGCCAAAGGCTTGGGCCAGCATCGTATTTATTTTCAAAAATTTCCAGAGACCGGCCACACCGTAGCTGTTGTCGTCATAGCTGTTGCTGCTGACATCGATCCCCTGGGAGGAAAAACCTCCAACAACAACAGGATATCGGTTGTATACCAACTCTTGGCATCGCGTATAGGTCCATGGACTATCTGAGTAAAGACGCTCCCCACTACGCACGTAATGTGACAGGATAGCCGTCATGGCTTCTAGGACACCAGGTAGCTCATAAGGATGGCCCGTCCGCCCTGCATGATGAGATACCAGGGCCTGCTGGGATGCACATGTCTCATCCCTACTACCTTGAATCACATCCCGCGTCATCAACACCCAATAGGAACACCCAGGCGATTGAATACCGAATTGTTCGTAAACATCGCTATCATAGTCGCGATACACGGTGAAGTGGCCTCCGCCTTTTGAGCGTTGGATATACTCCCTAAGCAGGTTTAAGCTGAAAGGCCTACCGTTGACCGTAGCTGGTATCAAGACCAACAGGTGTGTATCTTTGACCCGTTTTTTTGGCCAGAATGGGCAATAGCTGTTGAGCGTATCGACGATATGCGCTGGTAGTGGGGGGATGGGTTCTACCTCACCAAAGTACCGGCTCCACTCCTCAGCACCAAACGAGTGCAAAAAAGCCGATGGGCGGTAATTCCGATCACCAAATCGGCGAAGGCACGATGCCCCAGATTCCGAATCGTCGTCGAACCCACCAAGAAAGACCAATCCCCTGGAACAAAAGCGCCCCACCGTAACCGGTGATGGGTGCCCGGATGAACCTTCTAATAGCGCCATACAACGTGTAGCCGTACTTAGCAATTCGTCGCCAACCCCTTCATAAAGACGCTCGCCACTACGCACATAGTGTGACAAAATAGCCGTCGCGGATTCTAATACATTCGGTATGGCATAAGGGGCACGCTTGATATGAGCAGTCTGCGTAGCAATCAAAGCTTGTTGATCCGCATAAGGCTTGCTTCTGCTCCCGGGAAGCACGTCGCGCGTCAGCAACACCCAATAGGAACTGCTGGCATACACACTTCCAGACGACTGTTGCACCTCGTCATCATACAAAGAATACTTCGTGCTGTGGCCACCTCCACGAGGATTTTGTACCAACTCCCCCAATAGATCTAAGGTAAAAGCCCTGCCGTCTACTGTAGACGGTATCAAGACCAACAGGTGCGTGTCTCTGACTCGTTTCCCTGGCCAAAACGGGCAAGCGCTGTTCAGGATCTCGCCTATGTCTGGCGGCAAACAGGGCTGCGCACCCACCTCCCCAAAGTATTGGCGCCAGGCTTGCGCTCCAAAAACTGAGGTGGGATCTGAAAATGGCAACCCGCGTAACGATGTTAGGCGACCCACTGAAAAGCATTCAGCTGCCCGGGCAATAGGCCTAGCCGCAGGCTTCATGCTTATCTCTTCAGGCTCTCCAGGATCTACGAAAGGGAATCGCTCCCGGTCAGACACAGCATCGTGCCCGACAGCAAGATGATGCGTGAGCGAGGCCACCTGAACCGTGGAAGTAGCCACTGAAGATGAAGTCGCTGACGCTGCAACTGTTGAAAGCCTACTATTAGGCGCATCAGAACCCGTAGAGGACGGGATATCTAATACTGAGACCTGATTGGGGATTGACGCATCATCGCTTGTCTTGCGCAACTTTTTGAGCGCAGGCCCCTCGGGAGTTACCTGAAAGCTTGACCGACAGCCCTGTAGACACAGACCACATAAAACAGCTGTCGCTATCAAGCGGTTCAATGGAGTAAGATACATCATGGATATATTAAAGCAGATGAACGTTTCAAGAACGCCGGCCGCGCGGCACAGTAGTTTTTCAGAAACTTAACACATCTTAAAAAATAACGACTTACCACACAATAGAAAGTTCACGACGATAATTTTGCATATCCGTATAGAGCAACTTGCAGTAAAACGCACAAACGCATTTTAAAACAAAAAATACTATGCTCCCGGCCTTACGCAACAGATCAATCACCCCACCCCTGCAAAAAATCGCCCCACCGCACATGTTCGGCAGACGGAGCCAAGTACTCAAGGGCAAGAGTACCAAGCGACTGAGGCTAAAAGAACCAGATATCTAAGTATCCAATGCTAAAACTTCCGGAGACTAGCCACGCCGATGCCGTGGCGGTCGTAGTCAGGGCTGCTGCTGACGACATAGAGCCCCCGGAGGAAAAATCACCAACAACAGGATAGTGACTACCACGCCATGCTACCAGATCTTGGCACCGCGTCCAGGTCCCAGGATCAAGGGCAGAGGGGGCTCTGCTCCTACCTCCCCGAAGTATTGAGTCCATTCCTGCGCCCCAAAAACTGGGGTAGTGACTGAGAATGGCAATGCGCGTGACGATGCTAGGCGACCCACTGAAGGATATGCGGCTGCCTGAGCAATAGGCCTGGCAGCAAGCTTTATTATCTGTCTCTTCAGATTCCGTTGAGGAGGCTTGTTCCCAGATAGACACAGTATCATTCCCCACAGCAAGATAATGCATGAGCGAAACAGCCATGGAAAGAAGGGTCGCTGACGCAACTGTTGGCAGCTCGCTACTAGGCACATCAGAGAGCACAGAGGACGGGACATCTAACACTGAGACTTGATGGGGGATTGGTGCATCATCGCCTGTCTTGCGCGACTTTTTAAACACAGGCTCCTCAAAGGTTACCCGGAAGTTGGATCTACAACCCTGTAATAACAGACCGAATACAACAACCGTCGCTAGCAAGCGATTCGATAAAGAAGCGTACATCGTCAATCAGTTGAAATGAGTGCCATATCCCTTGTGCACCGCCACACAACATGGCGCAGCAACACCCACCGCAGACTCCTAGCGTAAAGTACACTCGCGTCTTGCAAAACCACGGCTTTCCATGCAACAAACAATACATGACGATAGTTTTGCATCATTACATCAAGAAACTTTTAGTACAACGTACGCATTTAAAAACAAAAAGCATCATTCCTGGCCCTACGTAACAGCGTTATACCCTCAGAAGAATGTTCCATCATACAGGCTCCTCATGGACAGAAAACAGACCAAACCACGCGTACTGAGTATCCAAAAGCCCAATGCTACAACTTCCAGAGACCAGCCACACCGCTGCCGCCGAAGCTGTTGCCATCGTCACCGCTGTCGTAGTTGAAGATAGAGAGCCCCAAGGAGGAGAAGCCCCCAACAATAACAGGGTATTCGTCTTTATCCTCATTTGCCACCAGAGCCTCATATGCCACTAAATCTTTATCTATCACTAAATCCTCATCTGCCACCAGAGCCTCATATGCC
>CAYVYH010000006.1:0-22784 GCA_964455155.1 uncultured Cytophagales bacterium
CATGTCGATGTGCGTCATACAAACTAAAATTAAGTGGCTCCAGGGTTGGACGGTATTCACACGCTATCGATGCACATGCTAAACGTTAATGAATCAATCTCAAGCTTACGAGTACAGTGTTATCAAGGCAAGCAGCACATCAACCGAGCAGGCTTCACCGAGTAGTGCATCTTAACCTTTGATATTCAGGGCATCTTTTTTGACGGCACCGAAGCTAGTGAGACAGAGATATTGACTTAGGAGCTAAGTTTCTTAACTTTGTGACAGTAATTTGTAATAAAACCCTATTAACGTGGAATTAAGGAATTACGAGACGGTGTTCGTGTTGACTCCGGTCTTGTCTGTAGAGCAGCTACAGGAGACCGTTGATAAGTTTAGAAGCTTCCTGCGAGAAAAGAAAGCCGAGATAATCCATGAGGGTGAAATGGGGCTAAAGAAGCTTGCTTACCCCATTCAGCACAAATCCACGGGTTTTTACCATTTATTCGAATTTAAGTCTACACCGGACGTTGTTGGCATGCTGGAAACCGAGTATAGGAGAGAGGAAAAAGTCATTCGCTTTTTGACATTTGCTCTAGAAAAGCATGGCGTCGAATACAACGAAAAGAAAAGGAAAGGCGTGTGGGACAAGGCAATTGAATCTAAGAAAGAAGCAGTAGCATGACTTTAGTGAATGAATCTGTACAAAGAAAGGGTACAAGTAAGAAGTATTGCCGTTTCAAAAAACTTGGTATTAAGTATGTGGACTACAAAAACACAGACTTTTTGATGAGGTTTTTGAATGAGCAAGGCAAGATTTTACCCCGTCGCCTTACTGGCAATAGCCTCAAATACCAGAAAAGATTGGCGAGCGCTGTCAAGCGGGCTAGACAGTTGGCACTCTTGCCTTATGTGGCAGATAACTTAAAGTAGCTAGTATACCCACCCCAACCATGGAAGTAATACTGAAGCAAGATTTTCAATCACTGGGCCTCAAAAACAGCATTGTAACAGTAAAGCCAGGCTATGGGAGAAACTATTTGATTCCTCGCGGCTTGGCTGTTGTAGCGAATGTAGCCAATAGGAAAGTCGCGTTAGAAAATGCCCGGCAGGTTGCTCACAAGGTAGCTAAGCTCAAGGAAGAAGCCGAGGCGTTGTCCGTTAGGCTCGCTCAGCTTACTATTGAAGTGACAGCTAAAGCGGGCGAAGGTGGTAAAATATTTGGATCTATTACCACGTCACAGCTTTCTGATGCTCTCAAGGCGCGACACATCTTCATAGATCGTAAGGATATTGTTTTTAGTAAGCCCATCAAGGAGTTGGGTGTCCACGAGGCTACCATCATCTTGCACAAGGATGTTGTACACGCTTTGTCGTTTAGGGTATTGTCGGCTTAGTAGATTCTGGAATAGTACTGTGGAAAGCCGTTCTCACACTGCCATTTGACTTGTAGCGGTGTTATTGCTAGAGTTCTTGCTTGAGAAAGTGGGCTGTATGGCTTTGCCGGTGTGTGGCTACCATCTCAGGTGTTCCTTCTACGATAATTTGCCCACCTTGTTGACCGCCTTCTAGTCCTATGTCAGTGACGTGATCTGCTACCTTGATGATGTCCATGTTGTGCTCAATCACCAGTACGGTATTTTTCTTATCTACTAATTTGTTGAGTACACTCAGCAAGTGTTGAATATCCTGGAAATGGAGCCCTGTGGTAGGTTCGTCCAGAATGTAAAGTGTCTTCCCTGTATCCTCCTTGGAGAGTTCAGTAGCCAGCTTGACGCGTTGTGCTTCTCCTCCTGACAGCGTGGTAGCATGCTGTCCCAACGTCATGTAGCCTAGCCCTACTTCTTCCAAAGTGGTTACCTGCCTAAGAATCTTAGGATAGTGCGCGAAAAAGTCGACCGCATTGCTGATGGTCATCTCCAAGATATCTGAGATTGATTTGCCTTTGTACTTGACCTCTAGCGTTTCCCGGTTATAACGTTTTCCGTTGCAGGTTTCACACGGGACGTGCACCGCAGGTAAAAAGTCCATTTCAATCACTTTGAGACCTGCTCCTTCGCAGGTTGCGCATCTTCCACCTTTCACGTTAAAGGAGAATCTGCCAGGTTGGTATCCTCTAATTTTAGCCTCAGGTAATTGAGCGAAAAGCGTTCGGATTTCTGAAAATACGCCTGTATAGGTAGCTGGACTGGAACGAGGTGTTTTGCCGATAGGTGTCTGGTCTACTTCAACTACCTTGTCGAGATGCGCCAAGCCCTCCACCGTGTCGTAGGGGAGAGGGGCGGTATGGCTCTTGTAAAAGTGCTGCTGTAGGATAGGAAAAAGTGTTTCATGAATGAGGCTGGATTTGCCGCTGCCAGACACACCGGTGACACACACGAGCTTGCCCAGTGGAATATTTAACGTAATGTCTTTGAGGTTGTTGCCGCGACATCCTTTGATGGTTAGGAAGTTCCCACTCCCTGTTCTCCTATTTTTAGGCATGGTAATCTTGGACTCGCCACGCAGAAACGCTGCCGTACTACTACCTTGCTGCATAAATAGGTTGGGAGGGCCAGCAGCTACTACGTTCCCTCCGTGCTGACCAGCACCTGGACCTATGTCTAAGACGTAGTCTGCATTTAACATCATGTCTTTATCATGCTCTACCACTAATACAGAGTTGCCCAAATCTCGCAGCTTCTTAAGTGAGCAGATCAACCGCATGTTGTCACGTTGATGCAAGCCAATGCTAGGCTCATCCAGAATATACAGCACTCCTACCAGCTGTGTACCTATCTGGGTAGCCAGCCTGATACGTTGGGATTCCCCGCCAGACAGGGTATTGAGGGGCCTGTCAAGCTGCAAGTACTGCAACCCCACATCCAGCAAAAAACGAATTCGCTTACTAATTTCCTTGATCAGATCGCTAGCAATATGCTGCTGCTTTTTATCGAGTTTGGGTGTTAAAGTACTGAACCAATCGTATAGTTGCTGCATGTCCATTGCCGCTAGTGCAGCAATATCTTGGTCGGCAATTTTAAAATGTAGTGCTTCTTTTTTAAGCCTCTTTCCCTGGCAGTCAGGGCACACAACCGTATGTGCCATCATCTTTCTCAGCACTTTTTTCTGGCCTATCTTTTTTTCGTCTTCTTGGATAAGAAATGAGACCACCCCTTCAAAATTTGTGTTCCAGGTAGTTTCTGGGTATTTCGCCGAGGGTATTTCCACGCTGATATTACCCCCGTGTAGAACGGTCTTTAACACTGACGCGGGTAAATTTTGGATAGGCATGGAAATATTACATTGGTGCTTCTTCAGTATTGCTTCGATCTTCCTAAAAATCATGACATCTCTATAAGCACCTAGGGGGGCAATGCCACCTTGACTGATGCTCATGGTCTTGTCTGGGATTAAAGTATCCATATCTAGCTTGACCACTTCACCAAGGCCATTGCAGGTGGGGCATGCTCCATAGGGCGAATTGAAGGAAAAAGTATTAGGAGCAGGCTCGTCATAAGAAAGGCCTGTATCTGGGTCCATGAGAGATCTAGAAAAGTGATACAGTGCGCCCGTTTCGTCTTGCAGCATGATGGTTCCCTTACCCTGCTTCCATGCAGTACCCAAAGACTCCTGCAGTCGCTGCTTGTCTGTATGTGTCACCAGCAAGCAATCAATAACCACTTCAATGTCATGCGTCTTGTAGCGATCTAATTGCATTTCGTGCGTTAGTGGCTTAATCTCTCCGTCGATTCTGATTTTACCAAAGCCCGAATTACTGATGCGCTGCAAGAGCTCTCTATAGTGCCCTTTTCTACCTTTGACAACTGGTGCTAAGAGTATAATTTGCTGTCCTGCAAAGGCTTGCAGCATGTGTGACTGGATTTGTTCATCTGTTTGTTTGCACATCTTGCTACCACTCAGGTAGGAGTAGGCTTCTGCTGTCTTGGCAAACAATAACCTTAGAAAGTCATAGATTTCTGTGGCCGTGCCCACCGTAGAACGGGGGTTGCGGGAGGTTGTTTTTTGTTCAATGGCAATGACAGGACTTAGACCGTTAATTTTGTCTACATCGGGACGCTCTACATTGCCAATGAAGCTGCGCGCATAAGTAGTGAAGCTCTCCATATAGCGCCTCTTCCCCTCTGCATAGATGGTGTCGAAAGCGAGTGAGGACTTGCCGCTTCCACTGACGCCTGTAATGACTACTAGCTTGTTTCTTGGAAAAGTGACGTCAATATTCTTAAGGTTGTGCTCTCTGGCCCCCAGTACCTCTATCTGGCCCTGTTTGTATAGGTCTTGTATAGGCTCTGAAGGTGACTGTTTTTCTTTTGTGAGTTTGGGAATGGGCATGGGGACTGACTCTATGAAGCTATAAAATAGACCCCTCAAATTGTTCATTCTTTCCTTGAATACCAAAGGTCGCGGCTTGTATGCAGTATATTCATGTCTTAAAGCGTAGCTTCGCTATCCATGATCCGAGGAAGAGTCGTACAATCTACTGGTGCTTGGTACCAAGTAAAGGGTGAAGATGGCTCGTACTATGCTTGTCAGCTCAGGGGCAAGTTTAGACTCCACACCTCCCAATTCACCAACTTTGCGGTGGTAGGCGATGAGGTGCTCCTTAGGCTGTCGAAACTCCAAACAACAGGTGTTATCTACAAAATTATACCCCGCAAGAATTATTTAATACGACAGGCTACTTGCAAAAAATCCTATGGGCAGCTCTTAGCAGCCAATTTAGATCAGGCGATCCTTGTCTTGGCTGCTCCTGATGCCCCCACCCAGTTAGATTTTATCGATCACTTTTTGGTGGTGGCAGAAGCATTCGAGATACCCCCGATGATCGTTTTCAATAAGATCGACTTGTTGAATAAGCGCCAGCAAGAGGCACTAGAGTGTGTAAAAGGGTTATATGAGAAGTTGGGTTATAAGACCTTGGCTATCTCGGCTTGTAACCAACTATGCTTGTCTTCTTTTTATCGAGTGTTGTTGGGAAAAGTGTCCCTCTTGTCGGGCCATTCAGGGGTGGGTAAGTCTACCCTCGTCAATGCTATTGCTCCGGCAGCTAACCAAACCGTGGCCCCTACATCGCCACTCTCCAAATTAGGACAGCACACGACTACGTATACAGCACTATTTGAAGTAACTCCTAACACTTTTATCATTGATACACCGGGCATACAAACTTTAGTACCCTATGCTATCGAAAAACAATCTCTGAGCTACTGCTTTCCAGAAATATGCAGTCGCGCACCAGCTTGTAAGTTCCATAACTGCACCCACCTTCATGAGCCAGGCTGTGCGGTGATTAAGGCGATGGAACAAGGTGCAATTGCTGCCTCGCGCTACAAGAGCTACTCTCGGTTGGCAGATGTTAGGCATCCTTGCGTATGATGCGTTGGCAATGCTTAATACGTGGAAATTGCGGAGTTGTTTTTCGTTAAAAACTAAGCGTGGCTATGGTCAGGACGCATAGCCCTCGTCGGGTTGACTTGTTAGCTGTCATGGTGACGGGGGCTATGATGCGTATTTGTTTGGAACAACTTTTGCAAACAGGAGTTGTGTGTTCCCTTGGAGAATAGTTCGAGGGCATAAAAATCAGAAAACTAGCTTAGGGAAAATTGTATACCGTCATCCATCATCCATCATTAGCACAAGACTATGAACGAAAAAGGCACCATATCTGTCCATACAGAAAATATTTTTCCTATCATCAAGAAATTCTTGTATTCAGACCAAGAAGTATTCCTGAGAGAGCTCGTTTCTAATGCCGTAGATGCCACACAGAAGCTCAAGCAATTGGCTGCCATGGGCACGTATGAGGGCAACACAGATCAACTTAAGATCAAAGTAAGCCTCGACGAGCAGCGAAAAACTATCACTATCAGTGACCATGGTATCGGCATGACCAACGATGAAATCAAAAAATATATCAATCAAGTTGCCTTCTCTGGTGCCACAGAATTCTTAGAGCAGTACAAAGACCAAAGTCAGCAGCAACAGCTTATTGGGTTCTTTGGGCTAGGATTTTATGCTGCTTTTATGGTCGCCAACAAAGTAGACATCATCACCAAGTCTTATCAGAAGGGGGCAGAGGCCGTCCACTGGACTTGTGACGGCACTACCCATTTTGAACTCATCAAAACTGTAAAGAAAGAAGTAGGTACGGATGTGGTACTACACTTGGCTGAAGATGCTCAAGAGTTCCTAGAAAAAGGAAAAATTCAGCAACTCTTAGATAAGTACTGCAAGTTCCTCCCTGTAGCCATTGAGTTTAACGGTAAGGTCATCAACAACACACAACCCATCTGGACTAAAGCTCCCAGTGAGTTGCAGGAGCAAGCATATCTGGATTTTTACAAAGAGCTTTATCCTTTTGCCGAAGACCCACTTTTTTGGATTCACCTGAATGTAGACTATCCTTTTAACCTGACTGGTATTCTTTACTTTCCCAAGATCACCAATGAGGTTACGCAACATCAAGGCAAAATACAGCTTTATGCCAGGCAAGTGTTTATCACCAATGAGGTCAAAGATGTGGTTCCCGAATTTTTGATGCTTTTGCACGGAGTCATTGACTCACCCGACATCCCACTCAATGTGTCGCGTAGTTCGCTACAGGCAGATGGCAATGTTAAAAAGATAAACACCCACATTGCTAAGAAGGTGGCAGATAAGCTAGAGGAGTTGTTCAAGCAAGACAGGAAAGTATATGAGGAGAAGTGGGATAGCATAGCACTTTTTGTCAAGTATGGCATGCTAACTGAAGACAAGTTCTACGAGAAAGCCAAGGACTTTATTTTGCTTAAAAGCACGACTGGGCAATACTTTACGCTGGAAGAATACCAAGCCCAGACGCAAGCTAACCAGACCGACAAGCATCAAAATCTGGTCCTGCTTTATGCAACCGATCCAGAAAAGCAAGATAGGTATGTCCAATCCTGTAAAAAAGAGGGATATGATGTGCTGGCATTAGACCACCCTATCGATCAGCATTTTGTCAGTTTTTTGGAGAAAAAGCTCGACAAGGTGACACTCAAAGGCGTAGACTCGGACTTTATGGGACGTCTTATTGATAAGGGAGAACTTCCAGAGAGCGTGCTGACTATAGCAGAGCAGGAAAGGCTCCAAGAACTTTATGCCCAAGCGGTGTCTGATAAACAGATCACCTGGGCTGTAGCGACTATGCCCGAAGACGAGCTACCTGTGATCATTACAATCCCTGAGTTTCTGAAGAGAATGCGTTACATGACGGGATCCAGGGAAGTTGGCCAACAGCCACTTCCTTTACATGCTACCATCAATGCCAATCATCCGCTAGCCCGAAAGCTGTTGCGAGATGAGCGAGAAGAGCAGCAACTAAAACTGGCTCGACAAGTTTATAACTTGGCTTTGCTGTCACAAGATATGCTACGTGGTGCTGCCTTGACTGACTTTATGCAAAGCAGCATCGATACCCTGCTAACTGTCTGAGGCGTGGTCAGCAGCTCAAAAGATCTATTGACACACTCAAATAGGTTGACTTTGAGAGCTGGTCTTGCCGTATAGGTGTACAAACGTAGTCTAAAGTTTTGCGCAGATGAAGAGTCATTCCTTACCGGTAGATGTTGTCATATTGGTAGCCTTCTTGCTCATTAATATTGTCGTGGGGTGGAAATACAGAGGCAAAAGCAAGTCATTCAAAGAATATGCTATTGGAGATAAAAAATTCTCTACGGCTACGCTGACTGCAACTATTGTGGCTACATGAACCGGGGGCAATATTTTGTTCAACGCTCTGGAGCGAACGTGTGTTACTAGACTTTATTATGTAATACCCTCAGTAATAGGTGACTTTGTATGCTTGTCAGTTACCGGATACGTGCTAGGGCCACGCATGGGTAAGTTCTTGAACAATATTTCGGTGCCCGAGTCACTCGGTAAGATGTATGGGAGGTATGTGCAAGTCATTGCCGGGATCGGCACTGTATTGGGTTCGGTAGGTGATATAGCCATACAGTTTAGGGTAGTTTACAGAATTAGAGCTGTTTATTGGATTACTGATAGTGCATGTAATGTCGCAGGTATTGTGTTCGATGAGGAGTGGCTCACCATCATCGTTGCCTCTGTTGTTATCCTCTATGCTACTTCTGGTGGGGTTGGGACTGTCACTTTCACAGACGTCATACAGTTCCTGACCTTCGGTACTTTGTTTCCTGTGCCGGCTTTGGTAGTCTGGAGGTTCTTTATGTATCGGGGGCGTTTCCATGGCCATATCCACGGTAGGCTCTCTGCTCAATTCTTGTGCTGTAGTCATCACCAATGATATTCTTCTGACGCTCAAAATTAGACAAGAACGTTCGCTTCATACTACTAGATGGGCTACGGTACTTTTGGGGTGCTTGTCTGTGGTGGTAGCACTAAGGGTGGAAGATTTTTTAGAGATACTTTTGAGCTCTTCCAACTTTTATACACCTGTTGTTGGCATACCTATGCTGCTTGCGATTTTTGGCTTTGAAACTAGCAAAAGGGTAGTTTACATGGCCATGGGAGCAGGGGCAGCCACAGCCGCTGCATGCTTCCTTTACTTTCAAAAGGAGTGTCTTCTGTAGATAGTCGTTTGAATAGTTTTAAAAAGGTACAATTATCGTCCTATGAAATCATGCTAAAGCTGTCGGATGTCAACGATGATCGGGTGCTGTACGTCAAGCTAGCCAGACCGGCTACATAACATGCGTACTATTGAGGGGCACACTTCTGTAGATAAACAGAAAAAAATAGCCAGCGAAACGTTACAGTTCTTTGTGCAAATGACCCGGCACCTGAATCTACACCCTGTCGAAAAAGAATTACAACAACTCGCCTCTCAAGTGATGCGCAAACGTAGTATTGCAGTGCAGGGTTGCAGTTTGATGAACTAGCGTTAGCTGCTATAGTCGTTACCCTACACTTCCTTCTAGTGTCAAGGCCAATAGTTTTTGTGCCTCTACAGCAAACTCCATAGGCAGCTTATTGAGTACTTCTTTGCAATAACCGTTGACAATCAATGCCACAGCTTCTTCAGTGCTAATGCCCCGTTGGTTACAATAAAACAGTTGCTCTTCACCTATCTTGGAGGTAGTAGCTTCATGCTCTACTTGTGCAGTCTTGTTCTTTACATCGATATAAGGAAAAGTATGTGCGCCACACTGGTTGCCCATGAGCAGGGAGTCACATTGCGAGAAATTTCGTGCATTGTCAGCGTGCTGCGCTATCTTGACGAGTCCTCGGTAACTATTTTGGCCCTGGCCAGCTGAGATGCCTTTGGATACGATTCTACTCTTCGTGTTCTTGCCCAAATGGATCATCTTAGTGCCTGTGTCGGCCTGCTGTTTGTTGTTAGTCACTGCTACCGAGTAAAATTCTCCAATCGAGTTGTCACCCATCAGGATACAGCTAGGGTATTTCCAAGTGATTGCAGAGCCTGTCTCCACTTGTGTCCAAGAAATCTTAGCATTGTTTCCTGCGCAGATGCCCCTTTTTGTGACAAAGTTGTAGATGCCTCCCTTGCCCTCTTGATCGCCTGGGTACCAGTTCTGCACTGTGGCATACTTTACCTCGGCGTCTTTTGCAGCATAAATCTCCACTACGGCTGCGTGCAGCTGGTTTTCGTCACGCATAGGGGCAGTACACCCTTCTAAATAGCTAACGTAGGCACCCTCTTCGGCAACAATCAATGTGCGTTCAAACTGACCCGTGTTAGCTGCATTGATACGGAAGTAAGTAGAGAGTTCCATAGGGCAACGTACTCCTTTGGGAATGTAACAGAAAGAGCCATCACTAAACACTGCAGCATTGAGTGCGGCAAAGTAATTGTCTTGCGGTGGTACCACACTGCCTAGATATTTTCTTACGAGTTCGGGATGCTGCTGCACAGCCTCACTAAAGGGACAGAAAATAATACCTAGCTCTTCCAGTTTAGCCTGAAAGGTAGTTGCTACAGACACGCTATCCATCACTACATCCATGGCTACGCCTGTCAATAGTTTTTGTTCTTCCAATGGAATCCCCAGCTTCTGAAAAGTAGCCAAAAGCTCGGGGTCTACTTCTTCAAGACTATTGAGCACAGTTTTCTTTTGGGGTGCTGCGTAGTAAATAATGTCTTGGTAATCAATAGGAGGGTAGTGCACATTGGCCCACTGGGGGGCTTTCATAGTTAGCCAGTGCTCGTAAGCCTTGAGCCGCCATGCTAGCATCCACGTAGGCTCTAACTTCTTAGCGGCAATCAAGCGGATGGTGGCTTCGCTCAGGCCTTTGGGGACCGTATCGGTCGCTATGTTGCTTTCAAAGCCGTACTTGTAGCCAGCCTGAGTGATCTCTTTTAGTAGTAGTGGGTGCTCTTGGCGCATGGATATGTGGTTATTGATCTACCTGTGTAAATATAACGGTGTCTTGTCGAAGCCTCTATATAGCCGAAGATACTGTGTTGGGGGTGTACGTAACCACCTACTGCACACAAGCGTGTGCACGGGCGTGACTGCTGTGGAATGCCAGAACGTAGTTATCCTATTTTGTTATCTTTTTGTGAGACTAGGTTGAGGCCCACCGTTCTTTTGGTCAAGTCACACGCTTTAATCTGTACGTATATTTGGTCACCTAAGCGGTAGGATCTCTTAAAGCGTTTACCTACGACTTTAAATCCCTTTTCATCTAGTTCGTAGTAGTCGTCTGTCATATCAGCCAAACGTACCATGCCTTCACATCGGTTGTCGACTAGCTCCACATAAATCCCCCAATCCGTCACTCCACTGATAATTCCTTCTAAGACTTTCCCCTGAAGTGTCTGCATGAACTCTACTTGCTTGTAGCGTATAGAAGCCCGCTCTGCATCTGCTGCTACACGCTCTCGCTCAGAAACGTGAAGGCATTTCGCCTTGTAAGATTGCGGATCAGCGTTAAACAGCCCTTTGAGATATTGCTTAAGCAATCGGTGTACCATGATATCAGGATATCGCCTGATGGGTGAAGTGAAATGGGTATAATGCTGAAATGCCAACCCAAAGTGTCTCTTGTCTTCACTGGTGTATACCGCTTTGGCCATGGTGCGAATGGCTAGTGACTGGATAATATTTGCCTCTTTTGTTTCCGAAGTAGCTTTTAAAATGGCATTCAAAGCATGGGATATGGACTGTTGCTTGGTAGGCCCTTGATAACCCAGTTGTTTGACAAAAACCCAAAAATCATTCAGTCTGTCTGGGTCAGGGTCATCGTGCGTTCTGTATACAAAGGTGGGTAGGTTTTTTTCCTGCTGCATCTCGGAAACACGTCTTGCCACCCGTTCATTGGCCAATAGCATGAACTCTTCTACTAGCCTGTGTGTGTCTCGCCATACTTTGGGTACCACGCATAGGGGCTTGCCTTGCGCATCAAGCTGAAACTTGACTTCTACCGTCTCAAAGTTGATAGCACCCTGTTTGAAGCGCTCGGCGCGTAGCTGCTTGGCTAGTTGGTTGAGTACATGAAGTTCTTCGTAGAAGCTGCCTTGTTGTTGTGTGATCACCTGCTGAGCCTCCTCATAGGTAAAGCGTTTATTGGAATGAATCACGGTTGCTCCCATCCACTCTTTTTGGACTTTTCCCCGGTTATCTAGTTCAAAAACAGCTGAGAAAGTCAGCTTGTCTTCATGGGGATTGAGAGAGCATAACTCATTAGAGAGCTTCTCTGGCAGCATCGGAATAGTCCTATCCACTAAGTACACAGAAGTACCTCGCTCTAGTGCTTCTTGGTCCAAGCAACTCCCTTCCTTCACGTAGTAGCTGGCATCAGCAATATGAATACCCACTTCATAGTGTCCATTGGGCAATTTTCTCAGAGAGAGTGCATCGTCAAAATCCTTGGCATCTTCTGGGTCAATGGTCAGGGTAGGCACCTTCCTGAAGTCTCTCCTCTGCTCTATCTCGTGTTTGGGAATGGCTTCTGGGATAGCCTGGGACTCGGCTGTTACTTGGTTAGGAAAACATGGCGACAAACCAAATTCAGCCATGATTGCATGCATCTCTACCTCGTGCAGACCTGCCTGACCAAGTACTTCCTGTATTATGCCTGTGGGGTTTTTACCCCCGTGGGGCCAATCCAAGATCTTTACAATGACTTTGTCATTGTGCTTGGCTCCTTGTAGTGCCTTTTCCTTGATAAAGATGTCATAGTGCATACGACGCCCGTCAGGGATGACAAATGCATGCTTGCCGTAACGATCCAGTCGACCTACAATGGGTGCTTGATTGCGTTCTATAATCTCCACTACCTTCCCAACAGATCGCTTGTTCTCCTTGGCTTTTTGTAACACCAAGACTTTGACTAAGTCTTTATCCAAGGCTCCTAACAAGTCCTCTTGTTTTACCCAAATATCTCCTTGCTCTCCTTCTTGGGACTCTTTGGGTACGATGTAGGCATAAGCGGGATTTACATAGTCCACCTGGCCCACGATATAAGTAGTTGTCGCTGATGAAAGAACATTTTTTACTTTGTGCATGTTTCAAAGATACTATATGATCGGCATGGTGAGCTGTTTATCAGAAATTTGGCAAGCAGCCGCAGATTGTAGGGGGACACCCCGATTAGCACTCGCGCAGCAGCAGGACAGCTTTTAGAATTTCTGAGATGCGTTTAGTAAACTTGTAAGAGGCTCACGAAAATCATTTTGATAAGAATAAGAAGATTATGAAAAAAATTACTGTCATGCTAGCAGCGCTTCTTTTTGCCGTTGTCGGCACTCCTGCGTCGGCTAAAAAAAGGTATAAAAAGCATCAAAGTACTGATTTACAGCAAAAAAAAGCAGAAATCAAGGTGTGGAAACAACGTAAGGCTACCATGCAACCCTTACAGCTCAGGGATTTGATAGAAGAGAACGCTAAGTTAAAAATAAAGAACCAAGAGGTTACGGAGGCGATCGAATCTACCAAAGGTAAGCTAGAGCAGCTCATTAAATTGCAAACGCAAGTAGAAGAGCTTAAAAATCGCAAGTGGGACGCAACAACCAATGGCCAAGCGGGTACGCATAGTCACCCTGATCAAGAGATGATGAGATTTGGCGGGTTTGGTAAAGATGATTGGGCCGTCGACCAGAATAACCAATTTTACATCAGAGGCCTTGTCTTTAAGGTTCAGATAGGTGCCTACAAAAAACGTGACTTAAGCAATATTTTAGAGGGTGGGAAATCGCAAGAAGCGTTTGAACAAAAGCGCTCAGGAGACGTCAACGAGTATACTCTTGGACATTTCAGGGATTATTGGAAAGCCAATCAGTTCAAAAAAGAGTTAAGGGCTATGGGGCTCAAAGACGCTTGGGTTGTTGCCTTTAAAGACGGCAAGCGTACACCTCTTCAAGACGTGCTGCAAGAAGTTATCAAAAAGAAGTAGGTGCAACCAAATCTTAGTTTCGCTCGCATGTGGGTACCGCACAGAAGCCTGCGTTTGCGCAGGCTTCTGTGTGTTGGCGCAGGTTTAATTTTCTAGAAAATACTTAGTGTTTACTGTCTACCTCACTGTTGGGCTCGTTGTCGGTGCGTTGAGCGGTTGGTATATAGCCCGTACCTGGTTCAGTGTTTATAGACAAACGTTGCAAGCCAAGTTGGAAGCAGTCCAGCAGCAGCTCAAGGAAGCCAAAGTAGAGCTGGCTCTAGCCAATCAACAAGTCCAACAGCTAGGGCAAGACTGCGCGCGCCTGGAAACAATCAATCAACATCTTACTGGAAAGCTGGACACGCAAAAGCAGGAGGTAGAGGCCATGCAAGAAAAGTTGACTGTTCAGTTCAGAAACTTGGCCAATGACCTTCTTGAGGAAAAAAGCAAAAAATTTACTGATCAAAATAAAGTCAATCTCGAGGGCCTTTTGAAACCTTTGGGAGAACGTATACAAGCGTTTGAAACGCAAGTAGTTCAAACCAACAAAGAGAGTCTTGAGCGCAATGTGGCCTTGCGTACAGAAGTAAAAAAGCTTGGTGAGCTGAACGCACAGATTACTAAAGAAGCCGAAAATTTAACCAAGGCGATCAAGGGAGATACGAAAACCCAGGGTAACTGGGGGGAATTTATTTTGGAGCGTATTCTTGAAAAATCGGGCCTTGTTAAAGACAGAGAGTATAGTGTTCAAACATCATTTCTTACTGAAGAGGGCAAACGCTACCAACCAGATGTGATAGTTAAACTGCCCGAGGGAAAGCACGTTATCATTGATGCAAAAGTTTCATTGGTTAGCTATGAACTGTTTTTTAATACCGAACAGCCTTCCGAACGAGCGTTAGCACTCAAGAGGCACATCCAATCCATGCGCAAGCATGTCAAAGAGCTCAGCGAGAAGAACTACCAGAGCCAGTATAATCTCAGGGGGTTAGATTTCGTGTTGATGTTCGTTCCAATGGAGCCTGCCTTTAGCCTGGCCGTACAGCATGATTTGGAACTCTTCAATGAAGCGTACGAGAAAAATATCGTACTGGTATCACCCACTACTTTGATGGCCACATTGCGCACCATTGCCAATATTTGGAAGCATGAATACCAGAACCAAAATGCCCTAGAAATAGCACAACAAGGAGGCGCACTGTACGATAAGTTCGTAGGTTTTGTAGAAGACCTGCAGCACTTAGGCCGTCAGATGGACATCACCCAAAAAACTTATGCAGAGGCGATGAAAAAATTATATGAAGGCAAAGGTAATCTGGTGAGAAGAGCCCAAAATATTAAAACCCTAGGTGCCAGCACCAGCAAAACTTTGAACTCCAAATTGATTGACCGGGCCGGTGCCCATGAAGATAATACCCGTGAGTAAGCTGATACCTGGCATGTCAAACGCCAAATAACTCGTCAAGGCTTAATCGACTCGTCAGTATGTACGGACGAGTTGGTAAGACTCGATTTAATAGCCTTGTGAACAAGGCTTTCCGAAATGAGATGGGTCGTGAATTTTCAGAACGACCTAAGGTGCTTCTCTGTTGTAGAGCAGGCGAGGTACATACAGCTGCTATGATGTTACAACCGATTACAAACAATGACCGAGCGTTGCTTCATTACGTTTTTCCGTCTGGTGATGCATGCGTTTCCCTGGATATACAAGGATTATTCCATTATTTATACCAACAATACATGTAAAAATCGTTCGAAAACCTGCTGGGAGAAACTAGTGCGCTCAGTCAAGATCCGTCAGCATTCTATCACGTATCCATCACGTTTTTGGATAGCTGTAAGCGTAGATAAGCAACATAGCAGTCGATGTTGCACACAAAGCATACCTCATGCACTTACCTGAGGATCATCCGAAATAACGTACATTGCAAAAAAGGCTATAACTCTAGCGATGTCGTCCTGCAAAGAACAAGTACTGGATGCACTGCGCACAGTACAGGACCCCGATTTAAAGCAAGACCTGGTCACGCTGGGCATGATTCGAGACTTGGGCGTCAATCAAAGGAAAGTGACCTTCACATTGGTCCTTACGACTCCTGCTTGCCCACTTCAAGAGGTTATCAAAAAAGCTTGCATAGAGGCCATTCATACAAAAGTTAGCGTAGACTTAGAGGTGGTTATTCGGCTGGAGACCCAGGTTACTTCTACCAGGGGTCATGATCCATTGTTGCCACAGGTAAAAAACATCATTGCCATTGCTTCGGGTAAAGGCGGAGTGGGTAAATCTACCGTGGCCGTGAATGTGGCAGTAGCTTTGGCGCAGCGTGGAGCCCAAGTGGGGTTATTGGATGCAGACATTTTTGGGCCTTCTATTCCCACCATGCTAGGCTGTGAACAGGCAAAGCCTAAGGTCGTACAGCAGGCTGGTAGGAACTACCTCACACCCCTAGAAAAGTATGGCATTAAGCTGCTTTCCATCGGTTTGTTAGCACCGGCCGATGATGCTATTGTATGGCGGGGTCCTATGGCTAGTAAGGCTTTAAGACAATTGCTAGGCGATACAGATTGGGGTGTATTGGACTACCTGCTCGTCGACTTGCCGCCAGGTACCAGCGACATCCACTTGACACTCGTGCAAGCCGTACCTGTAACAGGCGTGGTGATTGTCACCACACCGCAGCAAGTAGCCCTCATTGACGCTGCTAAGGGTTTGGCCATGTTTCAAAAGCAAGGCATTGCGGTACCCGTGCTCGGTGTAGTGGAAAATATGGCTTATTTTACCTCCCCAGAGTTGCCTGACAGCAAACATTATATTTTTGGCCAAGAGGGGGGAGTGGCGTTTGCAATACAGCACAAGGTGCCTTTTCTAGGCCAGATACCTTTGGCGCAATACATACGTGAAGGGGGAGATATGGGCGTTCCACCCGTTTTGCAACACTCTGCTAGCGTATTTGATGGGGTGGCCACTGCCTTGGCGCAACAGGTAGCCATTCGCAATGCTGGGCTAGCGCCTACGCAAACTGTAGTGAAAACACAGAAGCCACAAGCATGATACGTTCGGAGTGATGTATTGTAATGTCTGTAAATGGTATGTGGCGGAGCGTAACCTGCTTTTTATACACAAGCACATACGTCTGTATGAACCCAATACGTATCATACGTAGCTAACAACTGGTCATGATAAAAGTTGGTATTTTCTTTGGCGGCTCCTCAAGAGAACGAGAGATTTCTTTTGCAGGCGGCCGCACTGTGTACGACAACCTAGACAAAGCTCTCTTTGAGCCCGTACCCATCTTTGTAGATAGTTTAGGAAACTTTATCCTACTTCAGTGGCAATATCTGTATAAGGGCGCTATCCGGGATTTCTATCCACCCAGCGATTTAACGACCACAACTAGCTTCTCCTGCTACATAGAATCATTGGGAGCTTTATCAGAAGAACAATTGGCGCAATTGATCAGCCGTGTAGGGCAGCGCATTTTCCCTGACCAATTCTCTCAATTATTTGATATTGCTTTCCTCGCTTTACATGGGCCTCATGGTGAAGATGGCTCCATACAAGGGCTTTTAGAATGGTATCAGCTTCCCTACACGGGCACTGGAGTGTTAGGGGCTACTTTGGGTGTCGACAAAGTAGTGCAAAAGCGGTTGATGCAGCAGGCAGGCTTTTCTGTACCGCGCTACAAGGTGCTCCACAAGCGCAGGTGGCAGACGACAACAGACAAGGCAGCGCTCTTTGCAGAAATCATAGCGTGGGTGGGCCTTCCTATGGTAGTTAAAAGTCCTTCCCAAGGTTCCTCCATTGGTGTATCTATTATTAAGGAGCTTGCCGTTGATCAGTTGATAGTAGCTGTTAATCGAAGTCTGTTCATCCAAGAAATAGACGCAAGCACTTGGCAATCTTTAACAACCGTAGGGAAACAGCAATGGATTGCTTCACTCATTGATTTGCGAGAAGGGATTGGTCTGCCTGTAGCAACTGGTGGGCGGGTTGTCGACCACCCAGATGCACTACTCCAATACTTAAACCATCATTTTAGTACTAGTAGCGCGCCTGCCCAGCTCGAAAGCCTTCAAAGTGAAGAATCCGTTTTAATCGAAGCCTACATAGTAGGTAGAGAATTTTCCTGTATTGTCTTAGAAGAGAGCCCAGGTAAGCCGGTTGCCTTGCCTCCTACAGAGATAGTGAAGGGTGATGCGCACTTTGACTATCGAGCCAAGTATCTGCCAGGCATTGTACGCAAGGAAACACCCATGCAACTACCACCCGTTCAATTGCATACTATTAGAAACGCTTGTACAGATCTTTTTCAGACACTTGAATTTAAGATTTATGCCCGTATAGACGGATTTTTTACACCCAGTCACCAAATCTATCTCAATGACCCCAACACCACGGCAGGTATGAACCCTTCTTCTTTCCTGTTCCATCAAGCCGCCGAAATAGGCCTCAATCCCACCCAGTTACTTACTTTCTTGATTCGAACTTCGCTGGCGACCAGGCGACATACCTATAAGGATCGTACACACACTGTACAGCTATGGAAAAGTATTGACCAACACGAGACCAGCAACAATCGTAACAAGGCTACAAAGCTGCGCGTGGGTGTTATCATGGGAGGCTTCTCCGCTGAGCGCCATATCTCTGTAGAGAGCGGTAGAAATATTTTCCAGAAACTGACTTCCTCTACGCAGTATACGCCCATTCCTATTTTTTTGTCTGGAACACCCGAACAGCATCGACTCTTTGTATTACCCATCAATGTGTTGCTCAAAGACAATGCTGACGATATCCATGAGCGGCTCTTGCACTTGGCAAGTGATCAGCATCACCATTTGATGGCACCCATTCGGAAAGATGCTGTCACTATCATAGAGCAGTATGCTGGCACTCAGATCTGGCAGCCTGAAGAGCTAGACTATGGGATGTTAAACCAGCGTATTGACTTTGCCTTTATCGCTCTTCACGGCCGTCCTGGGGAAGATGGCACTCTACAAGCGCTCTTAACACAGCTAGGCGTGCCTTACAATGGATCTGGTGTATATAGTACCCAATTGACCATCGACAAATTCAAGACCAACCAATTGCTGCGTTCGCAAGGCATACACGTGGCCGAGCAGGCGCTGGTGTCTCAGGCAACGTGGGCGCAGGACACCGCAGCTGCTATGGGTACCTTAGAAGCGCAATTTGGCTACCCGTTTATTGCCAAACCTGTCGATGAAGGTTGTAGTGCTGCTGTCGTTAAGATACACAACCGGGCTATGCTTGTTGCTTATGCAGCAGCGACTTTCAGAACCACAACAAGCTTGTGTGACACCTATGCACAAACGCTGGGAATTCAGCCTAATGCCGAATTTCCGCGGAAATCATGCTTCCTGGTGGAAGCACTGGTAGAACGAGAAGATGCTGTACATTTTCTGGAGATTACCGGTGGATTGCTGACTCACTTGGATGGACAAGGCCATAGGACTTATGAAATTTTTCCGCCTTCAGAGGTATTGGCTATCGGAGAGGTACTATCTCTAGAAGAAAAGTTTTTGTCGGGAGAAGGGCAAAACATTACCCCGGCACGTTTCCATCCAGATCCTACCATCAACCAGCGGGTGGAGGAAAAAGTGATGCAAGATCTCAAGAGCGTAGCTCAACTCCTGGACTTAGAGGGGTATGCCCGCATCGATGCTTTTGTCAAAATATATGGTCCCAACCGCGTTGAAACCTGGATCATTGAAGCCAATGCACTACCTGGGATGACGCCAGCTACTTGTATTTTTCATCAGTGTGCACTGCGTGGCTACACACCACTTGCTTTTATTGATAAAATCATCCAGTACGGTCTCCAGAAGCACGCGACAAAATAAAAAAATGAACCTCAACAAGACTCTCTTCAAGCACATCATGCTGCACTTGAGCCTGATTGCATTGGCTGGTATCCTCGTAGTATGCTTGTTTTTTCAGTTTCTATTGCCAGCGTTAACCCACCACGGTCAGTTCATCACGGTGCCTAATCTCAAGGGTATTTCTTTAGAGGAAGTGGATACCTATTTGGCCCAAAGAAGCTTGCGTTTTGAAGTCACCGGAGAGTTTATCTATGCACCTGACTATCCTCCAATGACTGTTTTGCAGCAATACCCCAAAGCAGGATCATGTGTCAAAGTAGGAAGAAAAATTTATTTGACACTCAATACCCAAACGCCACCTCAAGTAAAAATGCCTGACTTGGTAGATGGTTCTGTTAGAAATGCCCACGTGCGGTTAAAAAGTCAGGGGCTATTGTTGGGGACTATTAAATATGTGCCAGATTTTGCTCAAAATGCTGTACTTGAGCAGTGGTATAAGGGCAAAGAGATAACGGCAGGAACCTTGCTTGATAAAGGTTCCAAGATAGATCTGGTAGTAGGGGCGGGCCTAGGTAGCAAAACGATTGAAGTACCCCAGATAATCGGCATGAGACTAGAAGATGCTAAGTATTTGCTACTTAATGTTGGGTTACAAGTGGGTGACACGGCTTATGAAACTACCTGCGATCAGGTGCCGGGTACCGTTTTGCGGCAGCGCCCTGATCATGGACAACAGGTGAATGTGGGTGAGTATGTCGACTTGTGGTTAGTAGCACGCCGAGAAGAAGAAATGACCATACCTGATGCGCCGATGCTTCCGAAGCATT
Organism: uncultured Cytophagales bacterium; assembly: GCA_964455155.1. Classification (GTDB taxonomy): domain Bacteria; phylum Bacteroidota; class Bacteroidia; order Cytophagales; family Amoebophilaceae; genus UBA8403. The sequence goes on from CAYVYH010000006.1 coordinate 19,986, forward strand.
GATGGGTATCCCTATTGAGAGACGCGTAAACTCGGGGTGCATCATCAACCCATCGCTATGTACCTTGTGAGATCTACAAAATCTGCTACCGTAAGCTGTTCTGCCCGTTGTGCCAATAGAGTAGGAGTAGGCTTTGTTTTAGGAAGTAGTGACTTTAAAGCGTTGCGTAAAGTCTTCCTACGTTGTTGAAATCCCGTTTTGACTACTTTGAAGAAAAGCTCTTCATCAACACCGAGCCATTGCGTATCATTCCTCTTCAAGCGTATCACAGCAGATTGCACTTTAGGCGGAGGTGAGAATACTTGCGGTCCCACAGAAAAGAGGTATTCGAGATTATAAAAAGCCTGTAATAAAACACTCAATATGCCATAGACTTTACTTCCTGGCTTAGCAACGAGACGTTCTGCCACTTCTTTCTGGACCATGCCTACTACTTCATGCACTTGTTGCCGATACTCCAGTACTCTAAAAAATATTTGTGAAGAAATGTTGTAGGGGAAATTACCGATAATGGCCATAGGCTTATGGTGTAGGCGAGTAAGTTCCAGCTTGAGAAAATCCGCTGTAATAATGCGGTCCTGCAATGAGGGATAGGCATGCTTTAAGTAATGCACTAGGTCCGGGTCTACCTCTACGAGGTATAAATCGAGGTCTTGTTGCTGTACCAACAACTCAGTCAGTACACCCGTACCAGGCCCTACTTCTACTAATGTATGGGCGCTCTTACTTAAAGCACCAACAATTTTTCGAGCAATATTCCTATCTCGGAGAAAGTGCTGTCCTAAGCTTTTCTTTGCCATACCACGGGTTGGTGGATCTATACGAAGGCTCCGCAATCAGAACTCGCCCTGACTGCACCAGAAAAAAATTAAGGGGGCGAGTGCGCGCGACAACAGTAGCAGGGGAGCCGCGCTATCGGATACCCATTTGTTTAGTAAATCACCCGGGTAATTTTTCTATCTCTTTCTGCAGCCTTGTTAGATGATAATCATTGGCCATCCTGAGCAGAAAGTTCAGTAGTCCATTGTAGCTTTCAAGCACGCGAGAATACTTTCTCTCCAATCGCCACAAATCAGAAGTACTCTGGTTTGTATTGACGCGCAATTTGGTCTTGATGGCAGGGTATTCATAAGTGAAATCGTAATGAATAATCTCTCCCACCCTGACAATGAAGTCGTAGCTTAAATTGTATTCCTTAAACTTGTTATAAATCGTATTCCTACTGACACCCAGCTTCTCTGATAGGGCCTTGAGAGAATAGCCACTTCTCCTTACAATAGCTTCTAATAATTCTCCTCTATGTTGATGCATGGTTCTGATTTGAATCGTAGTATTTGATCGTTACCATTTCAAAAAATGGCTCTTAAACACCGCTAGTGAAAAGGTATTGAAAAATATCGAGAGCAAAAAGCAGCCTACACTTGCACCACTATGGGTTGTTTACACCTGAGGTAAAGACATTACAAGTTTGTGAAGGGGGGCCAATCAGGCTCTCCCGGCTCGGAGTAGCATAGGGCATACGAACAACACCGGCAATCTGCTCCCCCTGCTGGACTCGAACCAGCGACCCTCTGATTAACAGTCAGATGCTCTAACCAACTGAGCTAAGGAGGAGAGTATTGAGTGATGCAATGTTAGCATCTTCAGCGATTTTTTACAATAAATCTAGTCAATCTTGGCAGTTGGGCATCAAGAAACCCCTCAAAACAACGATAAACCATGGAGTAGATGCACAGTTAATAGACCTAAAACTTGAGATAGTATACATTGTGTTCTACTTTTGGCGCCGTGTTATGAAGCAAAAAATTACAATAAGAGTAGCTGCTGCTGTTGGTTTGGCGTCACTCATCTTAAAACTAATATTGGTTTACGGCTTTTTTATACGTCCCAATATTTTGGTGAAACAGCCTGCCAAACGGTTAAATATTCCGCACGGCACTAGTTTCAGTGTCTTGAAAGACATACTGCAACGGTATGAATATGTATCTAATATGTCCTCTTTTGATTTTTTGGCACGCTTAACGGGTTATCCCCAAAGAATAATACCAGGTGCCTACTTACTGCAGACGAACATGAGTAATTGGCAAGCGATACAGGTGCTCAAAAAAGGTACGCAAAAGCCCGTCAAAATAACGCTGCACCATGTACGTACCAAGGCAGAGCTAGCCGCGAGAATCACACAGAATCTTGAGATTGAAGCAGCTGATTTTAAAAAACTGCTAGAAGACAAGGAATTTGTTGGCCGATATGGCTTCAATCTGGATAATGTGATGGCTATGTTTATTCCCAATACCTATGAGGTGTATTGGACTGTGACACCTCAGGGACTTTTTGAAAGAATGTACAAAGAGTATCAGCAGTTCTGGAATGCCCGCCGGCGTAGTCAAGCAAGCTGCTTGAAACATACTCCGATAGAGGTTGCTATTCTGGCGTCTATTGTACAAGGCGAGACTAACAAATTAGAAGAAGCCCCTCTTATTGCGGGAGTGTATATCAATCGACTAAGAAAAAATATGCCTTTACAGTCTTGCCCCACTCTTTTGTATATCCTGGGGGACTCCTCTGTGAAAAGGGTACTCAACAGACATAAAGCGCTTGATTCACCTTACAATACATACAAGTATGGGGGGCTGCCTCCAGGACCTATCAGTTTGCCTACCATTGCTATGATTGATGCTGTGCTCAACAGTCCATCTAATGATTATCTGTATTTTTCTGCCAAAGAAGATTTTTCAGGATATCATTACTTCACACGGTCTTTTAAGGAGCATTTGCGCCATGCCCGACGCTATCAGAAAG
>CAYVYH010000006.1:22884-33807 GCA_964455155.1 uncultured Cytophagales bacterium
TACTTCACACGGTCTTTTAAGGAGCATTTGCGCCATGCCCGACGCTATCAGAAAGTACTGAACCAAGCACGCGTTTTCCGGTAAAATGATTGTGCGTTGTGCTCACCTAGAGGTAGCACGAGTACCTCCCCAAGAGCCTATATCCCATCAACCATCATAGGGTTACCCTTTACGAATAGCTGTATACGTACGGCCAGTAGGTACTGGTTCGCTGTATACGTTGAGATTTTTTCGTAAAAGGCGCACTATCCCTGCAAGGCCTTTGGGGGTATTTTGAGGTGCCCAGTTGGCTTATTGTCCCCCGTTCTGAGAGCTAGGTGCCCTTTTGAGTACTTTCCCTCTGTTTTTGTTACGCTTTTGATATGATAGTCCCCGAGAGTCTGTATCAGTCATACACGATGGCCTCTAGCACGTGCTGCCCATCGGTCTTAGACATACCTACTTACCTGGCTTCTAGCCTACCCAACTAACGTTGGATACGCCCAAACACCCACTCTGATGGGTAGTGACTACGACCCATCAGCTTGTTGTAACGCCTTTCCTAAACAGACAGGGTCCTATGCTTGTAATCCTTGCGTTGAATTCTGCTACGTCAACCTCTCTGGCACAATAGCGGATTGCTCTTGGCTGCATCATACCCTTTGTCTGCTAGGATACGATTGCCTGCAGGAAGGGGGACTTAATCAAGACAGGCTGCCATGCACTGCCCATCATGGATGTTTGCAGCAGTTGTATGTACTGCCAAGACTAAGCCGGTGTCTACCGACGCCGGGTAATGACGCTCGTAGCCATACTCGAGTCTATTTCCTTTTTCACCCAACGTGCTGCTCGATCTACTCCTGATTTAATTTCCTTGGTTGAGAGGGTGTTTGGGTCCTCTGGCAGTATGTACGTGGACTTACCATGAGCTTGTCGGGCCGTAGGGGTGATAACAGCATCGATGATGTTGCCTTGTTGCACCCAAACTCCGTGCTGGGAAAGTGGTGCATGGAGTTTCGCTGGCAGCCTATGCAGGTCTCTCTTCTCGGATAACTCGCTTCTAGAACGACTGAGCGTACGATGGTCAGGTGCTGTGTCTTATAGGCGTAAACCCGCAAAAGGCATCCGCCAGACAGGTATCATGGACCATGTCTTCTACACCCACGTCAGAGAGATCATACCAGGTTTGCAGCAGCATCTTGACTAGTACCAAGGGTTTGTAGGTAGGCCTGCCGCATCCTCAACAGAGCGCCTACCAACCTTATCAATCTCTTTTTCAAGTATAGCCCAGTCTATTGTGACATTGATTGGATGAAAAAACTTGCTCTTTCTCGTTGTTCTTCCACTAACATCTACACTGACAGAACTTCCTGGAACTTACTTTTTGATCGTCGGATAGGGGGTTAATAGCTTGATAGTCAACAATCTCATGGTTACCAAAAAATGCCCCTCACTTACCATGTGCCGTGCAAAGGTCTCATGACTTACGCTTTATCAAGTGCATGTCAAAAGAGATGAGAAAGCTATTTCAAGGCTATCAAGCTGGTTTGTTTTGCTTGGCTACTTCCTCCTATTTTGCAGATGCTACGGCTATACCTTGTTGATATACTGCCTGTCTGACTCTTGGCAGAGGCGTTAGCAGCTTGGGGAGGCGTTCACAATCTATCAAAATGCTCCAGAACACATATAAAAGGAAGAAGAGTAGTGCCAAAAAGCAACTAATCTTTCCATCTGTAGGCTCTTTTTCGATCGATAAACGCTTTAGCATTGCGATAGGCCTATTTTTGCAAGGGCTGAGCATATTTTTATGCGCTGCTTTCGTATCACACCTCTTTTATGGAAAGGCCGACCAGAGTGTCATTGAATCAGCAAACAAGTTAGGCGTCAAGATAGCCGGGACAGAAGTTCACAACTGGCTGGGACTTTTTGGTGCCTGGTGCGGCTACTATTTCATGTTTCGATGGTTGGGTGTTACGGCTTTTTTACTGCTTCCTTCGATCTATTTATCGGGTCATCGCCTGGTCTACGGCGAGGCTTTGACAAATATTGGCCTTGATAAGATTACGATAGGAGCAATTTTCAGTATTCTTTGGTTGAATGTGGCACTGGGCTATACGTGCCTGATTAGTCCTCAAACAGCGATCTTTGAAGTGTTGGTGGGGGGTGTTGGTTTTGAGCTAGGAATTTTGTTCGATAGTTTATTGGGTTGGGGTACGCTTATTTTACTAATCACTTCGCTACTCATTGCTCTCGTCTACTTCTTCAACATTACCACACTGCCACGGTTGTTCAAGTCCATCAGGCAACAGCCCGCTGCTTGGACAGCAACGACTACGGAAGCTGCCTCATATGATGAGGCGGATAATGCTCAAACTTTTCAAGACACTATTCCTGATAAGGCCCAAACAGTAGCCCTGGAGGTAGTGGCTACACCAACGTCAGAAGCGCTATCTCCCCTGCAATACGAGGGCATATCCAACTTCACAGTAGAGAAAAATACACCCGATGAGTCGTTTGTAGGCTGTTTAGAAAACTATGACCCCAAACTAGATTTATCCTCGTATCAATATCCGGCTGCTCACCTATTGAACGAGTACGATAAAGCGAGTATACCAGTAAGCCAGGAAGAGTTAGCTCAAAACAAAAATAAGATTGTGGAAACGTTGACCAACTTCAAGATTGGTATCTCAAGTATAAAGGCAACCATTGGTCCCACAGTCACCCTGTATGAAATTGTGCCGGAGGCAGGTATTAAAATCTCCAAAATCAAGAACCTTGAAGACGACATTGCCCTGAGTCTTTCCGCACTAGGCATCCGTATTATTGCACCTATCCCCGGAAAAGGTACTATTGGCATTGAAGTACCTAACAAAAACAGGGAAATGGTACCCCTAAGGGCCATACTCTCGACAGAGAAGTTCATGAAAAGCCACATGGAGCTACCCATTGTCATGGGTAGGACCATAGCTAATGAGACGTTTCTGGCGGATTTGGCCCGTATGCCTCACCTGTTGATTGCAGGTGCTACCGGACAGGGAAAATCTGTGGGACTCAATGTAATCTTGGCTTCGCTGGTCTACAAAAAGCATCCCTCGCAACTCAAGCTTGTGCTAGTAGATCCTAAGAAGGTAGAGCTTTCTCTATACAACAAGTTAGAACGACACTTTTTAGCTAAACTCTTTGGTGATGAGGAACCTATTATTACGGAGACTAAAAAAGTGATTCACACGCTCAATTCGCTGTGTCTGGAGATGGACCAACGCTATGAATTACTTAAGGAAGCAGGCGTGAGAAATATCAAGGAGTATAACGAGCGGTTTGTTAAAAGAAGACTCAATCCCCAAAAAGGGCACCGATTTTTGCCCTACATCGTGCTGGTCATTGATGAGTTTGCCGACATGATGATGACCGCTGGGAGAGACATAGAAACACCTATTGCCAGATTGGCTCAGCTGGCCCGTGCCATTGGTATCCACCTGGTTCTGGCCACCCAACGCCCCTCTGTCAACGTGATTACGGGTATTATCAAAGCCAACTTCCCCGTGAGGATATCCTATAGGGTAACTTCTCGCATCGATTCTAGAACTATCCTAGATGCAGGTGGGGCAGAGCAGCTTGTGGGACGAGGTGACATGCTTCTTTCTATGAATTCGGAGATTATACGCCTCCAATGTCCTTTCCTAGATACAGAAGAAGTAGAGCGTATCTGCGATTATATAGGCTCACAAAGAGGCTATGCGTCTGCTTATCTATTGCCCGCCTACGAGGATGACGTGGCAGACCGAGAAGACATGGAACTGGGAGAAAGAGATTCGATGTTTGAAGACGCTGCGCGTCTAGTGGTCACTCATCAGCAGGGTAGTACTTCCTTAATTCAGAGGAAATTGAAGTTGGGCTACAATCGCGCAGGAAGACTGATCGATCAGCTGGAAGCTGCAGGAATAGTGGGGCCCTTTGAGGGTAGTAAGGCACGCGGAGTATTGGTGCCAGACACGCATGACTTGGAATTAGTGTTCAAAGGCTTAGACGCGGATAAATTAAGTTCTTGAAATAAGCTTTGATTAATACATCATGAGAAAGGTATATGCCGTACGATGAACGATAAATTGAGAAAATTCTACTTCTTATTGCTGTTCATCAGCGGCTCCTTCCATACTGGTATGGCGAAGTACCAAGAAGAGGTGCTCACACTACTTGACAGTATCAGCCAACGCAGCTTCCGGGCGACCTTTAGGTACAGCAGCCAATCACCCCAAAACGAGCTTAGCGAAACATTTGAGGGTAAAATCACCGTGCAAGGCAATCGGTACCGCCTTGTCATGCAGGGCCAAGAGATCATCAACGATGGCCAAACAGTATGGACCCATCTCATGGAGGCCAACGAAGTGCAAATTATAGACTATGACCCTGAACAAAACGCAGTAATGCCTTGGGCTATTTGGTCCAATCATCGCCAGACCTATACACTTGATCGGGTTGACACACATCAGGTCGATGGACACGTTTATAACGTGGTGGAACTAGTGCCCAAAGACGATGAGCATGGATTATTAAAAGTCGTACTCACCATAGCGCATGCTACAAAGCACATTCAATGTTTAGAAATACTGGATAGTAACGGTATGTTACACATTTTCTCTGTCACGGATTTTGCGTACGATCTAGGTTTAGACAAAGCATTTTTTAAATTCGATCCCGAGGAACACCAAGGGATTGAGATCATTGATATGCGATGAAATGGGGTGTGTAGCACCTTCCCATTTTGCAAAGGGCTATCAACTATGAAAGAAGATTTTCTGTACTATGTCTGGAAGCTTCAATACTTTGATAAAAAAGATCTCATCACTTGTCGAGGCGAGACGCTAAGCATCTCCAATCCTGGTACACGCAACAGCCATGCTGGGCCAGATTTTCTTGAGGGTAGCATCATCATCAACCATGTCACTTGGTATGGCCATATGGAGATGCACATCAATGCTTCAGACTGGTACACTCACCAACATCAGGAAGACAAAGCCTACGATAACGTTATCCTGCACGTGGTTTGGAACCACGATCGAGACATTCATCGGCAAGACGGTACAGTCATACCCACCTTAGTTTTAAAAGACAGGGTTGCTCCTCGGCTACACCAGCAGTACCAGAAACTTGTGCTCAATAAAGCGTTTACTCCCTGTGCCAATCAACTCCCTCACGTGACAGATTTCACTAAGACTTCTATGTTGGAGAAGGCACTTTTTCAGCGCCTGACAAATAAGAATAACCTGGTCTACCGACTTTTGGAAGATAACCAAAGTGACTGGGAGGAAACGGCGTATCAGTTTTTAGCATACAATCTAGGTTTTAAAGTCAACAGTGGCACTTTCTTGGAACTTGCCCTCAGTTTACCACTTAAGGTCCTTAAAAAGCACACGGACAATGTGTTGCAGATAGAAGCGCTCCTACTGGGTCAAGCCGGCCTGCTGCCCGACAGTAACAGCGTACAAGACACATATGTAGAAGCACTTCGACGAGAATACAATTATCTAGTGCGTAAGTACCAGCTCAAGGCAGGAAGCATACAAAAAAGCCAGTGGAAGCTCTTTCAGTTACGGCCCGCCAATTTCCCTACCATCCGTATTGCGCAGTTTGCGCAACTACTGCACCAAAAACATAGTGTATTTGAGTTATTAGTCAATGTGCCAACTGAAATGCTTTACAAAGAATTGGCTATCGTGCAGTCCTCTTACTGGAAAAAGCACTATCAGTTTTACAAAAAAAGCGAAAAAGAAATTCCTGGACTGGGCAAGTCTAGTATTGAACATATGCTTATCAATGCCACCGTACCTTTGCTCGTAGCCTACGGAAAGACTAGAGACGAACAAGACTATGTAGACAGGGCCATAGCCATTCTGCAGTATATCCCCGCCGAGTGCAACACCATCACGCGACATTGGAACGATGTGGGCATGAGAGCAAAAAGTGCATTTGATTCGCAAGCCCTGATTGAGCTCTTCAACAATTTCTGTGCTAAAAAGCAATGTCTATCTTGTCATATTGGGGTGTCGATCATGCAAAAAGCAACGAACTCTTGATACACCGTACGAAGGGTCGACGAGTTTTTGGTTGTGACGCCAGAGTAGTTGCGCGTGGCTAGATCACTGTGGAGTGATCGGAAACTATGTGTGCTTTCTTAGAGTTTTTACGCTTCCGCTATTGCTCGTTGCCAGCAGCTATGTGCTACCCGACTTCTTCTCAAAAAAGGGGATAACCCAACATAATTGTAGAACAAGTTTTTTCGTCAGCTACCAGCTATCAAAGCGTGCATTGAGATGAGGTCCCATGACATACCCTAGGCTTAATAGGCTGTATCAAGTAATATGCCCCCTAACTTCCGCAGCATTACTTCGGCTACTTTGGTATCGTGCAGTACTTGCCAATATTTCAGTGCTGCTTCTTGTGCACTTTGTTTGGCTTTGTCTAATGTAAGCAAGGTGACGCTCCCTAGGCGATACTGCTCTAGGGATGTGGTCACATTCTCTTGACTCGCCTTCATGTACTGTTGGATTAGTTCACAACGTTCCAGACACTGAGTATACATCAGATAATATTTTTTTAATTCATATTCCAATTGTAGCCGTTGAGCCTGTAGGTTTAGCTGTGCGCTGCTTGCCCGAATACCGGCCTCTTGGATAGCTGTGGTGTGCCGAAAGGCATTGAAGAGGTTAAAATTTACATTTATGCCATACCTCCATCTTCTAGGTGTAGCTTCCCACCGTTGATTGTGGCGCTCCTTACCCAAATCGTATCTCAACGCAATCTCAACATGAGGCCACAGTTTGGATTGTTGTATGCTCACAGAAAGTGCAGCATCCTCGCAATGCTTTTGGGCAACTAGCATGCCGGAGTTAGCAACTGCCAAGGATTTGACGAGTGCTTCTCGGCTCAATCTTGGAGATAGAGGTATGTCTTCTACGACAGAAAAGTCTTCTGGGCCGTCTTTACCCATGAGACGGAGTAATGCGAGCTTAGCTGTAGCAAGTGTTTCTTGATGAAGTAGCACCTGAACTTGCTCTTCGTTGTGTTGTACCTGAGCATTGAGGTACTCCAGCTTACTACATTGACCTATCTCATATTTGACTCTTGCTAGTTGTAATGCCTTCTGAGAAATTGACAGACGGTCTTCTAACACATGCTGCTTTTTTTGTGCCAGAGAGACGCCATAATAGCTTATGATTGCTTCAGCTACTTTTTCTTCAATTTTCTGTCGCGTCTCTAGCTGACTTATTTGGCTTAATTTGCCCAAGTGCCGATACATAGCAACACGCTGCATTCCATTAAAAGCAGTCCATTTAAGTCCAAAGCCTACTGATGAGTTAGCCGTATTGGCACTGGGGTTGTCAGGCCAAGTCGAATGTGCTGCATTCAAACTAGCATGGGTATCTAGCGATGGTAAAAATCCTGCCTGACCTATATGGTGGTTCTTGGCAGTAATTTTTTGCTTGTTGCGCGCAACCTGAATTTCGAAGTTGTTGACGATTACCCGCTGCACGACTTCTTCTAACGTCAATAAAGGCTGCGCCGGCAGAGGGGTACCTGATATCGATAGCAAGCACCAAAATACTAACCTGCGTATGTACTTATGAAATGGATAAGACATAAAAACCATGTTGTTACGAGCATTTTTTAGTGGGGGTCATAGTGGCCACATACCACTTGGATATAGGCATCAGATCAATCATCTACGGATCCGAGAACCACCCAAGATTTATTCACCACACGCTGCGAAAGGCTCGCCTCTTTTTCTTACATTCTTACAATAACGTCGCCTAGCCATTTGAACCCGGCCTATAAGCTAATGCTTTCTTGTATGTATTTCTATTAAAGGAGTAACCCTACACCGTGTCTTATTGCGTCAGGTATAGGCGCAGGATCCTCGGAAGTGGCAGGTAGATAGCCGTTACCTTGATAGAAGGTAAGGAGTCAACTTAATTCTAGCTTTACATCCTGATCTTGTTATTCCACCTTTTGGCTGTACCCTTACGTGTAAGCAACGTATTGCTCCTCTTGCAGCAACCAACAAGGCCTTCCTGAGGTAAAAAGGCATACAAACAAGCAGCCGTATCTGCAGGTGTAAGCACTGTTGTTAGTGCTAAACGCGGTTTCTAACCCTAGTGTTCTACATAACAATCATGCTAGCTTATCCTCTTTTTAGAGGAGAATTGGGAGGTGGCATGTGTCCCTGAAGCAATGGACAATAGCACCAAGCTATTGCGATGTGCCCTAACTCGTCAATTGATCATGCAACGGTCTCGAACCACACGCGGCATCCTTAACGAGTTCTTGTCTTTGCTGCTTCAGTACTCTCTGTGATGTTAGTAAAAAATACGGCTTTCATTAATCATCATACCATTCTACAGAGAAAAAAAGCCCCGAAAAAGAATTGAAGCGCATAGAAAATGTTCTTTGCTACGACAAGACCCCCATGTGCTGACAAATGACAAAAAGGGAATGGATGCGCTAGCTAGTATGTTCTCTTCTATTCGCACTATATAGGAGCAGTATGATACCGATAATAACTAAGGGAAGACTTAATATTTGTGGTGTCCTTAGAGGGCCCAGTATGGTTTCACATACGATGTCGCTTTCTTTAAAAAATTCGTAGATAGTCCGCAGCCCAAAAACGATGATAAGAAACAGGCCAAATATAGTTCCAGGACGTAGCCTGTTTTTCTTAATTCTCCATCGATAAAATAGCAGCGAGAATAACACCAGGCACGAAAGCGCCTCATAAAGTTGTGCTGGGTGTCTAGGGATTCCTAAAGTGGTAATGTGCGCTATTGAAGTGCCTTTCCTGTCCTTAGAAAGCGTATACTGTAGGGGTGAGTTTTTCGCTTCATAAACGTGTTCGGCTATACCTGGATCTCTTATTATTAGGTGCTTGATTTCGTGTTCTAGAAAGCCTCGAGTAACGCTCTCCTCGAGGCCAGCGTGCTTAAAAGCAATGGTTATGATGATAGGCTGGTATTGAGCATGATGAGGCGCCTTCGTATTGCTCTTTGTTACTTTAACTTGGTCAATAGCTCTGCTACTTCTCTGGATTCGATAGGTAAGATTTCTCGCAAATAGCACACCCTGCTGATTATGGGTAGGCCTACCAATGATCTCTGAATTCATGAAGTTACCTATCCTTATCAAGCACCCTGCTAGCGCAACGACAATCATCATGCGATCGGCAACCCACAGATAGCCCTGGCCAGCTCTGCGTTGCTTTTTGACGGTCAGTCGGGGAGGGAAAAGGCTCAAGGTGATAGCGTAGTTTACGTAAATGTAAATGGCCGTTAGAATACCTATGGCGGCGCCGTGACTGGCTAAACCTGAATAACCCGTAAATTTGAAGGTCGGTGTAAAAACAAAAGGCAAAAAAATTTCCAGTGGATGCTGAGAATAATAAGAAAGATCATAGAATAGCACGTGTCCCAACCGCGCACCAATGATTGTTCCTAGCATGATATGGAGTACCAGTGCATCCAAATCGCCTATGGGCTTTCCTTCTTCTTTCAGGAAGTAATACCACAGCTGGCGGCCCAGTAAAAAGCCCGCTGCAAACAGCAAGCTGTACCACCGTACTCCGAACGTTCCCAAAGAAAAAAGAACAGGATTAATATCCCAGATGACGTAGTACAATAGCATGGATGAGTATTTTCAGTTTCACACGACAAAGCCGCCGTCAAATATAACCAAGCTCGAAAACAATTAACTTTTTCCCAAAAAAGTCAGATATTTCCCAGAGGCACTACATCAGTCCAACATCATCGCTAAAACGCTACTCAGGCTGATTCTACGTCAATGCCCCATGCTTTTGGATAGGGTGTTGCACGAAGAAGTGTAGCCATTGGGCTGTGATCTCGAGCATAAAGTTCAGCCCGTTCTAGTGGACAGGCGTGATGTAAAATTTTTGAGATGGAATGCGGTATCATTATAAGTGGTAGGGAAGTGATATACTGCTTTCTATTTTAGCGTATTCTTTGCTAGATTTGCCTCCGTGCATTATAAAAACGGTTCCGTTGGCGTGCGATAAAATGGAGGAAATCTTTGGCTGAGCATTTCTCGTACTGAGAGGAAGGTAACCTGGAAACTGGTTCAAGAGATTAGAGAGCTAGAGAATGAAAAGTCAGTTAAGGGTCCGCGCGCGCCTGAACAAAGAGCCAAAGCCACCAATGAAGCCCGGCGTCTCCATGACCTCATCGACCTGGAAGTACCGATGAAGGGATTCGCCACGTAAAGAAGCAAAGTAATTAACAAATCATGGCGCATCCTAAACGAAAGATTTCAAGAACCAGGAGAGACAAAAGAAGGACTCACGTCAAGGCTGAAATGCCCAACTTCTCTGTCTGTCCCACCACAGGCGAACTGCACCTGCCACACCATGCTTTTTGGTATGAAGACAAGCTCTATTACAAGGGCCAGGTTGTTATGGAGAGATAAACCTATCTATTCCGATTATTGATTGATTTTTGGGATCATTCATAATACCAGCGGATAAGTTGGGTAGCGTTTCTTTCCCGGCCATGTTGGTGAAATGGTTCGATAGCCTTTTTATCGACTGCCTTCCAAAGCGGTGGGCATGGTGGTCGTAGCAGCAACTCAGCGTGCACTCGGACTTCTAGCAAGCCGTAAAATTGGGATAGTACTTGATGGGTGTGAGGAAAAACCCGGCCTTGGGAACGGTCTAGCCTACAGACGTTATCCCGCACGGTGCCAACGGTACCGCAGGGTATGCACTAAAGGCCAAAGAGACGTTGTCAAAATGAGGAGGTAGTGATCTGTGAGCTTACTAGCAAAAGGTTGTAGCCTGGATCAAAGTGCCGATGGGTACAGATAAATTTGAGCTGTAAAAGGGGTATTACGCCCAGCATGCGGCGAAGCCTGACCGTGATCTGCAAGCAACTACTAAGAAGAAGG
>CAYVYH010000006.1:33907-41542 GCA_964455155.1 uncultured Cytophagales bacterium
GCCCAGCATGCGGCGAAGCCTGACCGTGATCTGCAAGCAACTACTAAGAAGAAGGATATGACAAGACCGATACGTGCAGCCATCGCCGGTGTCCAAGGCTATGTACCCGACTATATCCTCACCAATGCCGAGCTGGAAAAAATGGTTAACACTACTGATGAGTGGATTACCACCCGAACAGGCATCAAGGAACGACACATCCTCAAAGGTGAAAACCAAGGCAGCTCTGTCATGGGTATTGAAGCAGTCAAAGGGCTGCTCGAAAAAACCAACACCGATCCTCGCAACATTGATCTTCTTATTTGTGCCACCATTACCCCCGATATGCCCACACCAGCCACAGCTAACATCATTGCCCATGCTGTAGGTGCAGTCAACGCTTTTAGTTACGATTTGCAGGCGGCTTGCTCTGGATTTTTATATGCTATGATGACTGGTGCTCAATTCATAGAAACTGGAAAGTGCAGCAAAGTGGTAGTCGTTGGCGTCGATAAGATGTCTTCCATTGTGGATTATGAAGATAGAACTACCTGTATCCTCTTTGGTGATGGGGCAGGAGCCGTTTTACTAACACCTAGTACAACGGGGCAAGGTATCATGGATAGTGTGCTCGGGGGCGATGGGGCAGGGGAGGAACATTTGCACCAAAAAGCTGGGGGAAGCAGGAAACCCTCCTCGCACGCAACGATCGACACTAAGGAACATTACTTGTATCAAAACGGCCAGGCGGTATTTAAAATAGCGGTTAATAAAATGGCCGAGGTAGTCGAAGAGATGATGCGAAGAAATCACCTAAGCAGCAACGATATCGCCTTTATTGTGCCACACCAAGCCAATAAGAGAATTCTCAGTGCTGTGGCCCAAAGGGCAGGTGTAGGCATGGAAAAAGTGATGATCAACATTGACAAATTTGGTAACACCACAGCAGCGACTATCCCGCTCTGTTTGTGGCAATACGAATCCCAACTTAAGCCAGGAGATCACCTCATCTTGACGGCTTTTGGTGGTGGCTTTACCTGGGGCGGCGCTTATGTAGTTTGGGGGCAATAGATAAGTTTTTTTTAAGTGTCTTTTGAGGCTAATCATTGAATTGATGAAAGAACTAAGATGGCTAACACAAGTGACTTTAAGAATGGATTATGCCTTCAATTGAATAATGAACTGTACACCATCGTTGAATTTCAACATGTGAAACCAGGCAAAGGGGGGGCTTTTGTGCGCACCAAGCTCAAGAGTATGACCACGGGCAAGGTCATTGATAAGACTTTTAATGCGGGTGTGAGAGTCGATATCGCTAGGGTAGAGCGCAGACCTCATCAGTTTCTGTACCAGGACGCCGTAGGATATCACTTTATGGATGGTGTTTCTTTTGAACAATTGATGTTGGAGGAAACTTTGATTAATGCGCCCAGACTACTCAAAGAAGGTCAAGAAGTAGATATTCTTCTTCACCAAGAGACGGGCAAGCCTTTAAGTTGCGAGCTTCCTCCTTTTGTAGCCCTCAGTGTAGTTTACACAGAACCCGGATATAAAGGTGATACAGCTACCAAGACACTTAAACCGGCTACCTTAGAAACAGGGTTGCAAATTCAAGTTCCTTTATTCATTAACAATGCGGACATAATCAAAGTTGATACCCGAACAAGCACTTATGCAGAGCGCATAAAGAAATAGCCTATGAAAGTAAAAGAGATTGAAGGACTGATTGACTTTATCGCCAAGTCTGGTTTGGACGAGGTGAGCATAGAGACAGATCAGATCAAACTGGCTGTCAAGAAAAACATGCCTGT
The DNA here is from genome assembly GCA_964455155.1 of uncultured Cytophagales bacterium. GTDB lineage: Bacteria > Bacteroidota > Bacteroidia > Cytophagales > Amoebophilaceae > UBA8403. The sequence continues at coordinate 35,698 of CAYVYH010000006.1, forward strand.
TGCACAGCAAATGATTTCAGAATCCCCTAGCAATTCTGTGCCCACAGTCGTTAGCCAGGCCATCTCAGGTACTGCGGCAGCTGTGGATAATGAACCCACCAATAGTCCATACATCGAGTTTAAAGCCCCCATGATTGGTACGTTTTATAAGGCGTCAAGCCCAGATTCGCCCCCTTTTGTTCAGGTGGGTGACCAGATACAACAAGGACAGAAGCTGTGTGTCATTGAAGCCATGAAGCTCTTCAATGAGATCGAGGCAGATATTGCGGGAACTATTATCAAAGTATTAGTTGATGATGCTTCTCCAGTAGAATACGACCAGCCGCTATTTCTCATAGATCCACAGTCTACACCGAATAAAAACGGGTGATAAGTGTTGACATGCAGAGCAGCTACGCTTTACTTCGAGTGATTAAGAAGAGCGTAAATGCAACGGGCCTGTCAGGTGATGCTCGTAGTGGCTTCAATCTTGTGGAATTCGGGCAGTTGTTCCGGCCTTTTTCGAAAAATCTTAACAACTCATAGACAGTAAGTAAGGAGGCTATACGAAGGATTCCTTATTCTTTTGATTACTAATCTCACATAAATAAAGAAGGTTTGTTCAAAAAAATACTTATTGCCAACCGAGGAGAGATTGCACTGCGTATCATCAGGACGTGTCGTGAGATGGGCATTAAGACAGTGGCTGTTTACTCTACAGCAGATAGAGACAGTCTTCATGTGCGTTTTGCAGATGAGGCAGTGTGCATTGGACCTGCTCCTAGCCGACTATCTTATCTTAATATTCCGCAAATCATTGCCGCAGCTGAGCTCACTAATGCCAATGCCATCCATCCTGGCTATGGATTTCTATCAGAAAATAGGGTTTTCGCTAGTGTGTGCGAAGAGTACGGTATTAAGTTCATTGGCCCCTCTCCCGAGGCCATTATGAAAATGGGGGATAAAGCCACAGCCAGAGCCACGATGAAGCAAGCGGGTGTGCCTATTATTCCCGGCTCAGAAGGACTTTTGACTTCCGTGGAGGAAGGTATTGCCCTAGCGCAAGCCATGGGCTTCCCCGTATTACTGAAAGCCACAGCAGGCGGCGGTGGTAAAGGGATGAAGGTCATAAAAAATACCCAATCGTTTGCCAAAGCCTGGGATGAGGCCAAGCGTGAGGCACAAGCTGCCTTCGATAATGACGGTCTTTACCTGGAGAAATTCATTGAGGCGCCCCGGCACATAGAAATACAAATTGTTGGCGACCACACAGGTCGTTCTTGTCACTTGTCTGAGCGAGACTGTTCGATTCAACGTAGGCATCAAAAGCTTGTTGAAGAGACACCATCACCATTCATGACACAAGATTTGCGTGAGAAAATGGGTCAGGAAGCTATTAAAGTTGCTGAATTTATCAGCTATGAAGGGGTGGGCACCGTGGAGTTTTTGGTGGACAAACATCGCAATTTTTACTTCATGGAGATGAATACTCGTATCCAGGTAGAACATCCTGTAACAGAAGAAGTAACAGGTTTTGATCTGATCAAAGAGCAAATTGCCATCGCAGCTGGCAAAAAGATTAGTGGTCAAAATTATTATCCAAATGGGCATGCTATTGAGTGCAGAATCAATGCAGAAGACCCTAGCCAGGACTTTAGACCCTGTCCTGGCAAGATCACCCATCTCCACTTGCCTGGAGGGGCTGGCGTGCGGGTTGATACGCACATCTATGCGGGTTACACTGTTCCTGCTCACTATGATGCCATGATTGCTAAGCTCATTGTGCGTGGGCCCTCTAGACAGGAAGCCATTGTGAAAATGATGGCGGCTCTGGAAGAATTTGTCATCGAAGGTATTAAAACCACTATTCCTTTTCACCTACGCCTCATGGGTGATGCTAAGTTTCAGGCCGGAGTATTTACCACAGCTTTTTTGGAGGAGTTTGATCTGAGTGGTCTGGAATAGCGTATTGTAACACCGTACGTGTCGAAGCTATTGACCAGAAGTCGGATATATTCTAAAATGCTGCGTGATCGGCAGTCCGTGGTTAACATGGTTGGAAAAGCCACAGGGTTTAACAAGTCCCCTAAAAAAGTGTCAAAATGACACAACCGACAATTCTTCTCCAAACTGGCACGGCACTTGCTATCTATAGTGTCAGTGTGAATAGCGTCACTCATCAGCAAACCTAATTTTAATACGATCGACATGGGAAAAATTATTGGAATTGACTTAGGAACAACTAACTCTTGTGTAGCAGTGATGGAAGGCGGTGAGCCTGTGGTTATTGCCAACAGTGAAGGCAAGCGCACCACCCCTTCAGTCGTTGCATTCTTGAACGAAGGTAAGGGCGACCGCAAAGTAGGGGATCCCGCAAAACGACAAGCTATTATCAATCCACATAATACAATCAGTTCTGTCAAGCGCTTCATGGGTAAGAAATATGCCGAGGTAGGGGAGGAACGCAAGGAGGTATCCTACAAAGTGGAGAAAGGGAAGAGCGATACGGTGGGCATCAAGATTGGCGACCGTTTGTATACTGCCCAAGAAATATCAGCTATGATTTTGCAGAAGATGAAAACGACTGCTGAAGATTACCTAGGTACCGAGGTCAAGCAAGCAGTCATCACTGTTCCTGCTTACTTTAACGATGCTGAGCGGCAAGCCACCAAAGAAGCTGGAAAAATTGCGGGCCTGGAAGTTAAACGGATCATCAACGAGCCCACTGCTGCAGCTCTTGCCTATGGTCTAGACAAGAGGAATAAAGACATGAAAATTGCAGTCTTTGACTTGGGTGGTGGCACCTTCGACGTCTCTATTCTAGAGCTCGGCGACGGAGTTTTCGAAGTTAAGTCTACCAACGGTGACGTGCACTTAGGTGGCGACGATTTTGACCAGAAAATCATTACCTGGTTGGCAGATACATTCCAGAAGGAGGAAGGATTGGACTTAAAGAAGGATCCTACTGCCTTACAGCGTCTAAAAGAGGCTGCAGAAAAGGCTAAGATAGAATTGTCTAGCAGCACGAGCACAGAAATTAACCTGCCATATATTATGGCCGTCGATGGCGTGCCTAAGCATCTTGTCAAAACGCTGACCAGAGCTCAATTTGAGCAGCTTATCGATGATCTCGTAAAAAGAACATTGGCCCCTTGCAAAAAAGCACTGCAAGACGCCAAGTTCCAGACTTCAGATATTGATGAAGTCGTCTTGGTGGGTGGATCCACCAGAATTCCTAAAATACAGGAAGAGGTAGAGAAATTCTTTGGGAAAAAAGCCTCTAAGGGCGTCAACCCAGACGAAGTAGTAGCTATTGGTGCAGCTATCCAAGGTGGTGTGCTGACTGGCGAAGTCAAAGATGTCTTACTACTCGATGTTACGCCACTCTCTTTGGGTATTGAAACGATGGGAGGGGTGTTTACGAAACTCATTGAAGCCAACACTACCATACCTACCGAAAAGTCACAGGTATTTTCTACAGCAGCTGATAATCAGCCTTCTGTAGGTATTCATGTATTACAAGGCGAGCGACCCCTAGCTAAGGACAATCGCAGCATTGGCCAGTTTCATTTAGATGGAATACCCTCTGCTCCAAGAGGAGTACCCCAGATAGAGGTAAAGTTTGACATCGACGCTAACGGTATATTGAGCGTTTCTGCCAAAGACAAGGGTACAGGTAAAGAGCAGAAGATCCGTATCGAGGCTTCTTCTGGACTGACAGAGGAGGCGATCAAAAAGATGAAGGAAGAAGCAGAAGCCAATGCGGCAGCAGATAAAAGAGAAAGAGAACGTATCGACAAGCTCAATGCTGCTGATGCGCAAATCTTCCAGACTGAAAAGCAACTCAAGGAATTTGGTAGTAAGCTCTCGGAGGGTAACAGGAAAGGCATCGAAGAAGCACTGTCTGCTTTAAAAAAGGCCCACGAGGCCCAAGATCTAGGAGGCATTGACCAGGCAACAAAAACATTAAACAACTCCTGGCAACAGGCCTCGCAGGAAATGTACCAAGCGACACAGCAACCTAGTGGTGCAGAAGCAGGAGCTCAACAACCAAGTAACGAGGACGTGGGAAATGGCAACAATGATGCTGCCGAAGCAGAGTACGAAGAAGTAGAATAGTAGTCAGCATTGCTGCATCCACCAATTTCTTTACAAAAAGCTACCTGTATAGTTGCAGGTAGCTTTTTTGTGTTGTTCTGAACGAGTTACATAAACCCCTAAAAGACAGGCTAGGGATAACTAAGTAAGAAATAGATGAGGTATCTCAAGGGCTACGAGGAATTTATGAGAGATCATTTTACCCTGTATGAAGACATACCCCTAAAAAATTTAGACTGAGTTGTTCAATTCGACACAGACGAGGGGAAATCTCGTACTATAGCCATGTGCGCAGCCGTTCAACATTGTTTAAGTAACAAGAGCCAAGTAATGACCCATCTTTAGAACCATATTAACAGAGAGCCGAAATCACTTATTCCTTTGTACAAGCATGCAAAAAAAGCATGTACCATCATGTGACTAATATATTATGAGACCTGTGCATCAAAGGCCACCATTCTAGCAGTACTTCTTGGGGATCATGCTTAGGCATTCAATTTGCTCACTACCCATATTGTGGGAGCTAAGTGCCTTTTTGAGTACTTTTCACTCTTTTTTTGCTACGCTTTTGATATGATTAATCCCTAGGATCCTGTATCAATTATACGCGATGGAATCCGGCACATGCTGCCCATCGATCTTAGCCATACCTACCTAAGTCCTAGCCTACCCAACCAACGTTGGATACGCCCAAACACCCGCTCTATTGGGTAGCAACTACGACTAATCAGCTTGTTGTAGCGCCTTTCCCAAACAGGTAGGAACTATGCTTATAGGCCTTGCATTGAATACCACTGCATAATCCTCTCTGGCGCAATAGCTGGTCGTTTTTGGCTGAACCATACTTTTTGTCTGCCAAGATGCGACTGCTGCCAGGTAATGACGCTTGTAGCCATACCCGAGCTTATTTCCTCTTTTCACCCACCGCGCTGCTCGATCTACCCTGGCTTAATTTCCTTGGTTGAAGGGCTATTTGAGGCCTCTGGCAGTATGTACGTGGACTTACCATGAGCTTGACGGGCCGTGGGTGTGATAAAAGCATCGATGACGCTGCCGCCTTGTTGCACCCAAACTCCGCGCTGGACAAGTGGCGCATTGAGTTGCAACAGTAGCCTATGAAGGGCTCTCTTCTCGGATAACTCGCTTCTAAAACGACTGTGCGTACGATAGTCAGGTACTGAGTTTTCCATGCGTAACCCGAAAAAGGCATCCGCCAGACAAAGTATCATGGACCATGTCTTCTACACCCATGTCAGAGAGATCATACCAGGGTTGTAGCAGCATCATCAGGCAGGCAGGCCGCATCCTCAACAGAGCCGTCTACCAACCTTATCAAGCTCTCTTTCAAACACGGCCCAGTCTATTGTGGTATTGATTGGATGAAAGAACTTGCTCTTCCTCGTTGTTCTTCCACTAACATCTACACTGACAGAACTTCCTGGAACTCACTTTTTGATCATGGAATAGGGAACTAATATGCTGCTAGCCAATGACTTGATGTTACTAAAGAATGTCCCCCATTGACAATGGGCCGTGCAAAGGTCTAGAAATTATTGCCAACACTGAGTATAGTTTGCTTGTTTGTATCGAATGTAGTAGCAACTTGTACCGAAACTTTGCTAGTCAGTAAATCCGGCTACGTAAGCAAAACACCTATGAAAGAGATCGACTCTTGGGAAGAAAAATTTGAGGTATGTCGTTATGCTAGTAGGCTACTGGATAAGCTTGCTGGTATCAACCAAAAGGCCGGAAATAAAGTAGACCTTGT